>CAJQKG010000227.1 GCA_905478845.1 uncultured Luminiphilus sp. | reverse complement strand
GGGCACATTTACACCGCAGAGGCGCAATCGCCAGCCGCAGAGGCGGTGGTCATTGAAGGCGATACGATTGCTTTTGTTGGGTCTCGTCGGGAAGCAGAGCGTTATCGTACGTCGGCAACACGCGTTATTAGTACTGAAGGGAAAATGGTGTTGCCTGGTTTTCACGACGCGCACCTACATACTTTTATGGGTGGGCGCAGTTTAGTGGGCTGCGATGTGGCCAATGCGCCTGACCTTGCGTCTACAGAAACGCTACTGAAGTCCTGTCTCACGTCATCCTCGTCACTGTGGTTGGTGGCAGAGGGACTCAACCTGGCATTTTTTGGTGAGTCGGGTCCCCGGTTAGACTGGCTTAATGCGATCGCCGGCGGTCGACCGATGCTGCTACGTGCATCCGATGGGCACTCTGTCTCTGTCAACACCGCAGTGCTTCAATTGGCGGAGATCTCGTCTGCCACCGCGACACCGCCCTCAGGCGTCATTGAGCGAGATGAGCAAGGGGCGCCGTCGGGCACCTTTCGTGAGTCGGCGATGGCGCTCGTGGAGCGTGTGGTGCCTCAAGTGACTGAAGAAGAGCGTTTAAGCCTGATGCGAACAGCGATCGGCGCCATCAATGAGGTCGGTATTACCAGTGTGTTTGACGCTTGGGTAGGGTCTGCAGACATCGCTGCCTACCGCACCCTCGAAGCCCAGAATGAACTCAGCGTCAGAGTCAGAGCGGCGTTGGCTTATGGTTATGGCGATCTTTTTGTGACCGATACACCGACCGTCTATGAGCGTCAGCTCAGGGAGCGCGAGGCGCTCAGTGGCGACCGTTTTAATCTGGCAGCCGTCAAGCTTTTTATCGATGGTGTTTTAGAGGGTGAAACGGCGGCGTTGGTATCACCCTATCTTCATAAGCCAGGCTACTTAGGAGAGCTGACCTACCCTCAGCATGACTTAAATGACATTGTCGCGAATCTGGTGAGCAACAAGGTGCAGGTGTATACGCACGCGGTGGGGGACGGTGGCGTGCGTGCCATTTTGAATGCATTTGAATTTGCCGAGCAGACCCATGGACGCAAAGATCTACGCCATCACATCTCGCATCTGCAACTGATACACCCCGATGACTATGACCGCTTTGCCGAGCTCGATGTCGTCGCCAATTTTCAAGCGTTGTGGGCGGTACCTGACGAATGGGTTATTGAGCTGAATTTACCGGTGGTGGGATTAGATCGAGTTCACCGTATGTACCCGATCGCCAGTATCGCTGAGTCGGGAGCGACCCTAGTCGGCGGCAGTGACTGGAATGTCAGTTCTCTCAACCCCCTCGATGCCATAGAGGTGGCGGTTTTGCGGCAGGATTGGCAGGCCAACGATGCACTGACTGACGATCAGTTGTCGCAACTCGATGTGCTGAATCGATCAGAGCGCGTTGACCTCGATACGATGCTGAAGGCGTATACCATCGATGCAGCATGGTCGATGCATCAAGAAGCGTTAACGGGCAGTCTGGCTCCCGGTAAGCGAGCCGATATTGTGATTCTGTCAGAGGATCTTTTTGCGATACCGCCGCAACGAATTAGCACGGTGCAAGTAGAGAAAACGTTTATCGATGGCCAACTGATCTATCAGCGATAATCTTGAGGAAGATCGTATCTGCGACGGTGGCAGTAACGACGTCGGGACATCATTTAGCAGTGTTATGAGGTGGGGTAATGGATCCAAAGAATAAAGTAGCGCTCGTTACCGGCGGTGGCAGCGGACTTGGCTTGGCGTTAGCACGGGCCCTCGGTCTGCGTGGCGCGACGGTTGTGTTGGCAGATCGAGACCTATCGGCCGCGCAAAACGCGGCTCGAGCACTGCAAGAATTGGGTATCGCTGCCGACCACCTGAGTTGTGATGTGGCCTCTGCCCAACAAGTGAGTGAGGTCGTTGGTGAGGTCATGACGCGTCACGGTGATATTGATATTCTGATTAATAATGCGGGAGTCGCCCTGGGCGGAACCTCTGGCGAGATCAACCTAGAGGACTGGCGTTGGATTGTTGATATCAATTTGATGGGAGTCGTTCATGGTGTGGAGGCGGTCGTACCCTTCATGCGAAAAACCGGCGGCTATATTCTCAACGTTGCGTCCTTGGCGGGCATGCACGCAAACCCGGATATGGGTCCCTATAACGCGACTAAGTTCGCCGTGGTCGGGTACTCAGAGGGGCTCCAGCAGGAACTGGCGGGCGCTAATATCGGCGTCAGTGTGCTCTGTCCTGCTTGGATTAAAACAGACATTCACCGTAGTGCATTACAAAAACCATCGGGTAACACTGAGTTAGATCAGCATCGCGTCGAGGCAATGGAAGACGTCATTTCAAATGGCATTGACGCCAGTGACGTGGCTGAATGGGCGATCGATTGCCTGCAGGCGGAGCGGTTTTATATTTTGACACACCCCGAGTTCTTGCCGATGCTCGAGAAGAGGCATCAAAGAGTGCTAGCAGACTATGCGGCGGCGAGTTCATATTTTTCGACCACTGATCGTGCTTGAGCCATAGCATGCCGCCGCTAACAGAGCGTCAAGCAGTCCAGCAGATCATTGCGAACGATCCCCTTTTTCACGTTGAAGATCGTGTTGTTCGGGGAGAAACGTTACCCGTTTTTGTTAACGCACCCGATAGTCTGCGCAGCTTACTGAGACTGTCTGCTGATCGTTATGCCGCCTCAGAGTTAATGCTGTATCGCGAGGAGCGCATGACTTATGGCGCATTCGCCGAGCGTGTGTGGCGTTTTGCGCATCATCTTGAGGTGGAGTATCAGATCGCCCCAGGTGATCGGGTGGCGATCGCTATGCCCAATAACCCGGAGTATTTAATAGCGGTAATGGCGATTGCGTCGCTCGGTGCTGTCGTCGTTTACCTTAACGCGTGGTGGACTGCGCCAGAACTAGAATATGGATTTCAGGACAGTGGGGCGCGCCTTGCCATCGTTGACGACGAACGCGCTACGCGAATTGTGCCGTTTTGCCAGACGCTAGCCATTACGCTGATAAAGACCGATGCGTTACGGCAATTTGATAAGGCGATCCCCATGACTTCCTCATCTTCTGGGAGGATGCCGCCATCCCACGACATTCAGCCTGATGATGACTACGCCATCATGTACACCTCAGGTTCTACTGGCCATCCCAAAGGTGTGGTGCTGACTCATCGCAGTACACTCACTGCGCTGTGGTCTTGGTTGATGATCGGTCCGCTGCTTGAGGCGACGGGACAACAGCGCGCTCCTGCGCTCGATGCGGTCGGGCAGCCATTGCCGTTAACCAATTTAGTGACCGTTCCTTTTTTCCATATATCAGGCATCAACGCGTGTTTTCTGCTCAATTTATGCGTCGGGGGTAAGGTCATTATCTTGCCAAAGTGGAATGCCGATGAGGCGGTGGCTTTGATAGACCAAGAAAAAGTCACACGGTTTTGGGGGGTGCCGACGATGTCAGCAGAGTTGAGCGCAGCGGCGGATAAAGCGGGTTCAACCCTGAACACGCTGGGCACGATTGATGCGGGCGGTGCCAAACGGCCTCCCTCTCAAGTGAAAGGTCTTGCAGGTCAATTCTCGCAGGCGCAGCCTGCGACCGGTTTTGGTATGACAGAGACCAATGGGCTGGGTATTCGTATGGCCGGGGATGAATATATTGCCCATCCGGGTGCGGCGGGTCGTTTAACACCGCCAGTGCAAGCGATGCGGATCGTCGATGAGGACGGTAGCCCAGTACCCTCGGGCGACGTGGGAGAGCTGCAATTAAAAAGTGCAGCGAACATGCGTTGTTATCTGAATCAACCTGAGGCCACAGCAGCAACCTTGTCTGAGGGATGGCTGAAAACGGGCGATCTCGCCTATGCCGACGAGACAGGATTGGTCTTTATCGTGGGTCGCAAAAAAGACATCGTGATTCGTGGCGGGGAGAATATTGCTTGTACTGAGGTTGAAGCGGCGCTTTATCAGGTTTCAAGTGGCATCAAAGAGGCGAGTGTTTTTTCTATTCCTGATGATCGATTGGGCGAAACGGTTGGCGCCGCTTTGTATGTTGAAGAAACGGTCGATATTGCGATGCTCAATGGTGATTTAAAAACGATATTGGCGAAATTTAAATTACCGGAGCGCTACTGGATTTACGCTGAGCGTCTTCCCCGGGGCGCGACTGAAAAAATAGACAAGCGCCAAATACGGGATAGCTGCCTGGCGGGAGAAGTACCAGAAGCCGACACTTCAAGCCGTTAACGGAACTCGAGCTCCTTGTCTTTGAGACCGCCCAGTCGCAGCGTAATGAAATCCTTGATGTAATTCTGATAATTCTTCCAAGGGAGGCGATTCCCTTGTTTAGGGAACTGGTCCTGCGAGCGCAACACATAGCCGGCGCTAAAATCCAGTAAGGGCTCCTCTAGAACGCTGCCGATCATGCGCGGCGTCACGACGCTGTAGCCTCTTTTCGCCATCTTATTGAGTAGCCGACAGACATAACTGGCGGTGAGGTCTGCCTTAAGCGTCCAAGATGAGTTGGTATAGCCCACTGTAAACGCCATGTTGGGCAAGTCAGAGAACATCATGCCGCGGAAAATGAAGCGCTTTGTGAAGTCGAGTTTTTTGTTGTCGACTTGGTATTCCACGCCGCCAGCAAACTTAAGGTTTAAACCGGTCGCCATGATGACGATATCAGCGTCGAGCTGTTGGCCCGATTTAAGCTGAATCCCTTCCCGATTGAATCGATCAATGTGATCAGTGACCACTTCTGCACGACCTTCGCGAATCGCGCTAAACATATCGCCGTCAGGCACCGCACAAAGACGTTGATCCCAAGGGTTGTAGCGCGGTGTGAAGTGAGTCTTTACGTCGTAATCCGAACCCAACTGCTTGCGCACCTCGCTGAGCAGGAAGTGACGCAAGGCTTTGGGACGTTTGCGCGATAAACGATAGACATAAATCTGATACAGCACTTTTTTCCAGCGGGTGAGCCGTGAAGCCCAGGCCACGGGTAGCCACTTTCGGAGCCACATCGCCATTGGGTCCTCGAGGGGAATATCGGCGATATAAGTGGGCGAGCGTTGCAGCATGACCAAGCTTGCGGTCTCACCAGCCATCGTAGGAACAAGGGTGATCGCTGTTGCACCACTGCCAATCACCACAACGCGCTTGTCTCGATAATCTAAATTGTCTGGCCAGTGCTGGGGGTGAACAATTTGTCCCTGAAACTCATCAGTGCCGGCAAAATCTGGTGTATAGCCTTCGTCGTAATCGTAGTAGCCGCTGCAGCTCATAATAAACTGGCAGGTGAGGGTGACGTGTTCACCCGACTCACTCGCTAAGGCGGTGACCGTCCAATGCTTGTGTGCGGAAGACCAGTGCGCTGATACAACCTTGTGCTGATAGTGAATGTGCCGCGTTACGTCGTACTCTGCTGCGGTCTCCTGAATGTAACGGCGAATCTTGGCGCCATCGGCAATTGAGGACGCATCTTGCCAGGGCTTGAAGCCATAGCTAAACGTATACATATCGCTGTCAGAGCGAATGCCGGGATAGCGGAATAAATCCCAGGTACCGCCCAGATCAGTGCGCGATTCAAAGATGGCAAAGGTTCTATCCGGGCAGTTGCGGCGTAACTGGCACGCACTACCGATGCCTGACAGACCGGCGCCGATAATCAGCACGTCGACCGATTCGAGCTGTTGCGACATAGTGATAACACTCTTTAAAGAGGCTTGCTATTGCTAGCCTGTACTGTGTTAGATGGGCATCGGTAATGTGCCTGTCTGGATTGAGATAGGCAAGTCTCTATAACGTGGATGTCGATATGAATGTTGTGACGTGCCTGTGTTGGTCAATTGCCTTAGCTCGCCAAGAGTCGGCCCTGTTGCCGTGATGCGATTTAAACGCTTGACGGCAACAGTTGCTGCAAAAAGGGGTGCGAGCGGCATCTGGGAAGCCCTTATCGACCGCTGCCCGACGGGATACTGAGCCATGTTGTCCTCCCTTGATATTGTTATCGTGGCGCTCTATGCCATCACGCTGTTTGCTTTGGCGCAATGGGTGTCTCGAGAAAAGCCAGGGCATACAAAAGACGCCACTGATTATTTTCTCGCGGGTAAGTCGCTCCCGTGGTGGGCAATCGGGGCTTCGCTGATTGCGGCTAATATTTCTGCTGAGCAGATCATCGGTATGTCGGGGTCGGGTTACGCCATTGGATTGGCCATCGCGTCTTATGAGTGGATGGCGGCCATTACGCTTATTTTAGTTGGCAAATACCTACTGCCTGTCTTTCTAAAGACGGGTATTTACACCATGCCGCAGTTTCTAGAGCAACGGTATGACCATCGGGTGAAAACGGTGATGGCGAGCTTTTGGATGGGTGTATACGTCTTTGTTAATTTAACGTCCATTTTGTGGCTGGGTGCACTGGCGATCAATACCGTAGCGGGTATCGACCTGACCCTCGGGCTGATACTCCTCGGCATTTTTGCCGTGTCCTACTCCCTCTATGGTGGTCTAAAAGCGGTTGCGCTGACCGATATTGTTCAAGTGGTATTGCTGGTCGCGGGGGGGTTGATGATTGCGGCCATTCTCCTTGAGCAGATTTCAGGAGGAGCCGGCGTGATGGCGGGTTTTGTCACGCTGATGGAGAGGGTTCCTGATCGTTTTGACATGATCCTGGCCCAGGATCATCCGCACTATATGAGCTTGCCTGGCGTCTCGGTGCTCATTGGCGGCATGTGGGTCATGAATGTGTCGTACTGGGGTTTCAATCAGTACATTATCCAGCGCGCACTGGCAGCAAAAAGTGTGAAGGAAGCGCAAAAGGGCATTGCTTTTGCCGCTTTCTTAAAGCTGCTCATGCCGGTCATCGTGGTGTTACCGGGTATTGCCATGTATGCACTGAACGCCGAGCTGGCAACGCCTGATCAAGCTTACCCCTCAGCCATGGCACTGCTGCCAGCGGGGATGAAAGGATTGGTGTTTGCCGCGTTGTTAGCGGCTATTGTGTCGTCGCTCGCTTCAATGTGTAACAGCATTTCAACCATCTTTACGGTCGATTTGCTCCCATCAATGGTCTCTGAACAGTGGCTAGATCGTCATCGGTTAGCGAGTGGTCGAGGGACGGCGTTGATTGCGATGATGATTGCGATGATGACTGCGCAGCCGTTACTGGGCAATTTTGATCAGGCATTCCAGTACATTCAAGAGTTCACTGGGTTCTTCACGCCCGGCATTGTGGCGATCTTTTTATTGGGTATGTTTTGGCGCCAGACAACGGCGACGGGTGCGCTGTTAGCCGCCGTCGGGTCAGCGGTTTTATCTTTGGCGATGAAGCTACTGTTACCTACACTGCCCTTTATTGATCGCGTCGGGCTGGTGTTCTTGCTGTGTGTCGTGATTGCTGTTGTCTGGTCTTTGCTAAGGCCGCAACCGCAACCGGGCTACATCGAACCGTCGGGAGTCAGTTTTGTGACCTCTACTGGGTTTAATGCCGCCGGCATCGTGGTGAGTTGCATGCTGGCTTTTTTCTACAGTACTTGGTGGTGATGCATTGTAGGAGTATTGGTTAACACTGTTTTGCAGAAGGGAGCACCGCTAATGAGATGTTTTATCGCACTCGTTTTGTTCATCAGCGCACTGGGTTGTTCCGATACCCATGCCCCAGCCTTAGGCGCTGGCGATGCTGCCGGCACTGATGCAGGCAGGGCGACCGAGGAATGGTCGATCGCGACGCCATCTGAACTGGGTCTCTCAGCAGAACCGTTATTGAGTCTTCACGAAGACATACTGGAAGGACGCTATGGCTGGATAGACTCTTTACTGATTATTCGTGAGGGGCGTATTGCCTTCGAGCAATACTATGAGCATGACTATCGCGCTATTTACGGTGAGGAAGCGCGAACGCCAGGTCCACTGGTCGTCAACAGTCCCGGTGGCCCCTACAATTATTTTAATGCGTTTTGGCATCCTTATTTTAAGGATACCCAGCTTCATTCCATGCAATCAGTGACCAAATCGATTGTCTCTGCAGCGGTTGGCATCGCGATCAGTCGTGGCGATTTTCCGGATCTGGATACACCCGTGCTGTCTTTTTTTGACGTCGGCAAGACCGCGAATGTCGACGAAAAGAAGCAGGCCATGACACTGCGTCATCTGTTAACGATGTCTGAGGGTTTGCGTTGGAACGAGAATGTCCCTTATATCGATCCGACCAATACGTTTACGGTCATGGCGCGCTCCCTCGACTGGGTGCAATTTACGCTCGATCAGCCAATGGCGGCTGCCCCGGGCACCCGTTTCAACTACAACAGTGGCGCAAGCCTGATCTTGGGGCAGATATTTTTACAATCGACCGGTATCGATATTGAAGCGTATACCGCCCAACACCTTTTCCAGCCGCTAGGCATTACCGACTATGAGTGGAAACGCACCCCTTTTGGGTTAGCGGATACGCAAGAAGGCTTGTTCTTATCGACAAGAGACCTCGCAAAAATCGCTTATTTATATTTGCAGAAGGGTCGTTGGAATCATAAAACGGTGATACCAGAAAGCTGGATTAAGGACTCGTTGCGGGTGTCGTTTGAACTACAAGACGAACTGCGTACAGGATATGGTTTCACATGGTGGTCGCAGTGGTATCAGTATCAAGACAAAAGCTATATCGCTTATCTTGGGAAGGGATTCGGCGGGCAGCGTCCCATTATTTTGCCTGACTTCGATATGGTGATCGTGGTGACTGGCTGGAATATTCTGCCCGATAAGCCTTTCCTTTATGCGGAAGAGGCTATCGAGCGCGTTTTGTCATCCGTTACCGAGTGAAAACGATAGGGTCCGCAGTGGTCTATAGAGTTGATAAACGAATGCAAAACACGATAAATGGACTCAGTCTCGATTGCGACGCACGCCCTCGAAGGGCTGTCAGTATTGCTGCGCGCGGGTCTGTTCAGACGGTTACGGACCCTGCCGTTGGGCGTGCGTTGGCGACCTCCGGGCTAGGTGTTCCACGATCTGGTACCGAGCGCTTAACGGTACGCCGATTGCCTGTTCATTTCCTGCGATGACCGCTCACGCACCGCAATCTGTGCGGTCCAACTGGCTGCTGGCGGATATCGGCGGGACTCACGCCCGCTTTGCTTACGCGGCAGCGGATGTGGCCACACCTAAACCGATTGCCACCTATGAAGTGGCGCGTTTCTCTTCCTTCGATACGGTATTAGCACAACTACTGATCGACTGGCGCGAGGGGGCCCAGCCTGACACTCGCATCACCAAAGTGTGCCTGGCAGTGGCTGCGAACCCCGATCATAAGGAGATCAGCTTTACCAATAACCCCTGGCGCTTCACGCAGGCAGAGGTGGCGGCGCAAACCGGGTGTAGCGACATTCAGATTGTGAATGATTTTGCTGCGGTGGCGCGGTCATTGCCCGCCATCACTGCCTCTGACCTTGAGCAGATTGGCGGTGGCGTATCGCAGTTGGGGCAGCCGATGGTGACGATTGGGCCGGGCACTGGATGCGGCGTTGGGACCCTCGTTTTCGATAATGCGGGTAAGGCCATGGTATTACCGGCAGAAGGGGGTCATGTGGATTTTGCGCCAACGACCGATGTCGAAATGAAGGTGCTGAGTCGGTTAAAGGCTGAGTTCGGGCGCGTATCGATTGAACGGATACTGTCGGGGCCCGGTATTATGAATTTGTATCGAGCGCTGGGTGAGATACACCAATTACCGATCGCCAATGTGTCGTCAGAGGCAGTGGGGGATGCCGCACGCACGGGAGATCGTTTGGCGATGGAGACTATGAGCACTTTTTGCTCGATACTCGGCTCGGTGGCGGGGGATTTAGCGCTGACAATAGGCGCTCGGGGGGGCGTTTTTATCGCAGGGGGTATTGCGCCTCACTACCTTGATTTACTTCATCAGAGTGACTTCCGAGCGCGTTTTTTAGCGAAGGGTCGTTTTACTGCCTTTAATCAGGAGATTGCCACTTTTATTGTCAAACACCCGCATCCGGGTCTGCTTGGTGCGGCATTACTGTGCAGCATATAAAACAGACGCTGCACAGGTCAGCCGTACTCCAAAGAGGAGAGCCTACTTCGATCACATCACTCAAGAAACGGTTGAATGCCGCTATGCTGTTTTTGCCGCGCTGTATTCGACCGATATCGGTATCCGTGAACCCGACACAGATCACAGTTGAGCTGCGATGCCATGGCACCTAATCCGTTACCCGATTGGCAGCGCGCGCATGGCGCGCCCCTATTCGTTGCACAGATACGGCGCTATCCCGAGGATTTTCAGGTCACCGAAGTACTGGGATGGGAGCTCAGTGGTGATGGTGAACATGATTATCTCTACATAGAGAAAAGCGGTGCCAACTCCCAGTGGGTCGCCAAGCAGTTGGCCCAGTTCGCCAATGTGCCCCTAAAAGATGTGGGCTTTGCGGGTCTGAAAGATCGACATGCAATGACGCGACAGTGGTTTAGTGTTCCGCGATGGAATACCCCGGATTGGTCTTTGCTCAAGGTCGCGGGAGTCCGCATTGACCGCTGTGAGCGACACCTCAGGAAGCTGCGCCGTGGCGCACATCGATCTAATACCTTCGCCATTGTCTTACGTTGCTCAGAGCCGCTGGATCGCGACGCGATCACTCACCGCATCGGCCGGCTATCGGCACAAGGTGTACCCAACTATTACGGTGAGCAGCGTTTTGGCCGAAACGGCGGCAATCTCCGACTCGCTGACGATTGGGCCAATGGCCAACGGTTGCCGAGAGAGAAGCGCAGCATGGCGATCTCTACTATGCGGTCCTATCACTTTAACAACCTGCTTTCCGACCGGGTTGCCCAATCGACATGGAATACCCTCATGCTCGGCGATAAGGCGAACCTTGAAGGGTCCGGCAGTATCTTTGATTTTTCCGATATTGACTCGGTACTGCAAGCCCGCTGTGACGCGATGGACATTCATCCTTCAGCCATTTTGATTGGAGACGGTTCAGAATGCGAGCCGGTGCAGTGGGCAGCGGCGCTGGCGAAAGCCCGGGTACAGCCGGGTAATCGCAGTTTGCGCTTGAAGGTGCAGGATCTCGAGGTGGAAATGGAAGCGGCGGAGGTGGGGGAATCGACAGTGACGCTGAACTTCTCCCTCACCCGCGGCGCTTATGCGACCGCGGTACTGCGTGAGCTGTGCCTTTGGTCTTGAATGACAGGCCGAGGGAAGCTCCGGCTGTGGTGGTGAACGTGAGACGGCAGTCGGATCAACATAATCGCCATTCAGCCATTCAGCCATTCAGCCATTCAGCCAGCCAGTACTCGGCGATAGGGCGATTGATCAACTGACGCACTCAGTTTGGCGGTCCCAATCGTTCAAATAATGTCCCCCGTTGTGGCAGCACTAACGGTTTTGAGACAGCGTGGCTGTCGATAGCGCTGCTCTTAATGTGGGTCGCAGTCGATTGGCGTTATTGCGAGGAGTGCTGTGCCGAGCGTGAGCAAAAAGTATTACAGCACGCGATTTTGGCCATAACCAAATGACACAATGCGGCTCAGCTCTGACAAGTTTCGACCACTTTGTTCACTTAGGTCATTAAAAAAAGCCTGCGCTGACTGCAGTGCCCGCTGGCTGGTGATACCTGAATCGATGATGTCATGGTGGCGCAAAAAGCCCTCTACATCCTGCGTGAGCAGGAAGGTGTCTACCCCTAGAGTACGCAACGCGTAGGGCCCCGTATTGCCGCCGAGTCGACTGCCGTTTTTTTTCAAATAACGCCAGAGACCCACCACATCGCTCTTTGGCCATTGGCTGATAAATTCACCGAATGGTCGATCTTCGCGACGTTCAGTGTCGGCAATCATCATGGCATTTTCACGGATGGTTTTGATCTTGCTGAAGTTACGGATAATCGCAGGGTCCTGTGCCTTACGTTCCAGCATATCGTCCGGCATCATCAGCAATCGCTCGATATCAAATTGCCAGAATACGTGCTCGAAATCCTGCCACTTTTTGTCGACGACACGCCAGACAAAACCCGACTGAAAGATCTTTCTGGTGAATTCGGCAAGGTAACGATCTGAGCCCAGTTGCTTGAGATGTCGCTGACTAGCCACCTGCGGCAACAGTCCCTCAACGACGGATTCACCGCCCTTGCGAGTGCATGCGCGGTCATACAGCGTGTCATAGTCAGGGTAGGTCATCACAATAGTGTACTGCCAAAAAGCTGCGGTCGTGATTGATTGTTGGGCTAGCGGTCGCGCTCTCGCGGGCATGAGGGCATCGAGTCACACCCTCGACGATTTCTCGATCAAGGTCTTAGTGAAAGATGTTGAGCAGCAGAAAAACGTGGCACTCGGCGAATCGACCACTGATGGCTTCACGTTAGTGAATGCCGATGCGTCTTGGTCCTATGGATTCACCGATTCGACACGTTTCACGTTGAGTGCTTTTGCACGGAATCTTACCGATGAGGTCGGACGAAATCATGCATCGTTTGTTAAGGCTCAGGTGCCACTTCCCGGTCGTAATGTTGGCGTTAGGTTGCGTTTCGACTTTTGAGACAACGGAGCATGAGTGGGGTCGAGCGGCGTCACTCATATTCTGCTTACTGAGCCGGAATCATCGTCGTCGCCGATCTACGCAGTTCGGACAGCGTTTCCTTTAGCTGAGGGATGTTTATTTAACGTAATCAACTACGGTATGCTTTGTCGTAACCGATAGTAGGACCGCGGCAGTGTTGCGTCGACCCTTTCATCTTTTCCTCATGACGGCGCTGTTACTGCGCGCGGTGATCCCGGTTGGATTTATGCCGGCCAGTTTGGCAGATGGGCGTGGCATGATGTTGTGTGGGGGAGACCCCTATAGTCGCGCGCTGACAGCATTAGCATCTCCAGCTGCACCGCACATGGCCATGCA
>CAJQKG010000226.1 GCA_905478845.1 uncultured Luminiphilus sp. | reverse complement strand
CATGCAGCTCAACAATATCTGAGCCATAAACTGAGCGAGGTTCAACGGGTTCAACGGGTTCAACGGGTTCAACGGGGTTCGAAGAGTTATCGGAACACGCGGCTAAGGCCAGAAAACTCATTGAAAACAGCGTGTGCACGATCAGTCGGACCACCGCAACTACGGTTCGTCTCT
Source organism: uncultured Luminiphilus sp. (assembly GCA_905478845.1). Taxonomy (GTDB): domain Bacteria; phylum Pseudomonadota; class Gammaproteobacteria; order Pseudomonadales; family Halieaceae; genus Luminiphilus. The sequence goes on along the minus strand of CAJQKG010000226.1, from coordinate 3,121 downwards.
GATGCTGGATGGCTTCTAAAATACTGACGCCAGACACTACTGCAAGTCTCAAAAGTTCGTGTACAGCTAACATATAACTTCCTTCATAAAATTAAATAACTTTCTGAAGAGACCTCGGCGTCCGTCGGTATCACAACACGAGAGGAGTCAATAAAATGGCTGTTAAGAGTGCCAAAAAATGTAACCTAGTGTCTATTATATCAACGCTAGTTCAGGGGGAAATTCACGTAGCCACCTTCCCGCTAGTGACTGACGGGCTCCCGATGGCCCTGAAGAGACAATAGGCAACAGCAGCATGGTTGCTGACGCATCAAAGATAACTTAATTGGTGTTTTCCGTGCAAAAAATAATTGGTTTTCCTCGGCTCAGGGATAACTGAAGAGCTAATTGTCTAATGTTTCACATTGGGACGCATTGATTGCTGGCTAAGCATTCACGTAAAACGACACGCCACTTCGGTCTTAGATGGTTGAACAGTGCGCGCCCAAGTAACTCGATGGACTTGCCCAACCTTAGCTATCGACTGGAGATGTTACAGTCAACCGATTAGCAGGGACAGGGCTCTAGACAGTGCCAACCGGAATCACACCAACACCAATTGCATCAAACGTACCGGTGAAGCTAACGCCACGACATCAGCGCTTCGCAACATTATGAACCGAGCAGCGGGTATTGCGACTACCATCGACGCTACTCCTGCGTCGCAGGTCAATTATGAGTGACGCCGTCTATGCTCCTAGCTGTTACGAGGCAGCCAAGTACCTGACACGATAGAGCATGGCATAAAAGACAGGAACGACACACAAGGTTAAGGCGGTAGATACCAATAAGCCACCCATAATGGCCAACGCCATCGGCTCCCACATCTCTCCCCCGCCCAAATAAAGCGGGAGCAAGCCCAGTACTGTTGTCGCTGTGGTGAGTAAAATAGGGCGACAACGCTGTAACGCCGCGCTCAAAATTGCCTCAAAGTGGTCCTTGCCGGCAGCCAGTTCTAGGCCGATACGTTCTAACAAAACGATGGCATTGTTGATCACTATGCCTGCCAGTGAAATCACCCCCAGCAGCGTCATAAAACCAAAGAATGATTGGCCAATGAGTAGTCCCGCGATCACGCCAATAAGCCCGAGTGGGATCGTTACCAACACCACGAACGATTTTCTGATCGAGTTGAACTGACTGACCAGCAACAAAAGAATCAAAAAGGCCGCAATCGGGAGTTTTTCAGTGATCGCCGCATTAGCATCACCTGAACTCTCACTTTCCCCGCCCAGCTCTACCGTGACTGAGCGACCCCACACAGCACTTTGCTCGTTGAGCCAAGGCATTAGGACCGCATTACGATCCGCTGCTCTGATCCCGGGATCAAGTTGTGCTCCCACCGCAACCGATCGAATACCATCACGTCGATAGACCTTGGCAATATCCCAGACCAAATGAATGTCTGCCACCTGCCTAAGCGGCACCGCTTGTCCACTCGATTGATTATAAACAGACAAGGAACTCACTTTATTAATGTCATTCAGCGTGGCAGTTTTAGAGCGCAACACGACCGGAATAACATCTTCTCCTTCTCGATACTGCGTTAACTGAATACCAGACAGGCCCGCTTGCATGGACAAGGCAATGTCTTGGTTGGTTATGCCCGCACGGCCCGCGCGAGCCTGATCGATCCGGATCTCTAACTTCTTTTGCCTCTGACCCCAATCGTCAGCAACATTACGCAACCCGCCCATCGTTTGCAGCTGCACCTTTACCGCCTCAACCGCCGCGAACAGCGCGCCCGAATCACTGCCTGACAGCCGGACTTCAACAGGGTTCTTGACCGCCGGGCCGTTATCAATCAGTCGCGTAGCGAGATCAAGATCCGGGTAGCGATCGATAACATACTGCTCCAACCGCTCGCGCATTGCGGCAATCTGACTGGCAGAGGTCATATTAACTACCATCAGCGCAAAGTTCGGCGAAGGGGGTGTCGGGTTATGCGACAAAACAAAGCGAGGTCCGCTACTCCCGGTGTAAGCAACCCAGTTAACAATCGTGCCATCCACGTCATCGGACTGTTTAAACCGATGTAGATAGTCCTCTATTTCATTCACCACTGTCTCGGTGCGCTCAATCGACGTACCCGTGGGCAACTCTAATTCAACAATGAAATACGAGCGGTCAGAAGGCGGAAAAAATAGCTTAGGCACGTACTGAAAACCGGCTAGCGCGACCATAAAAATCAGTGCCGTCACCAACAGGGTGATTTTTTGATTGTTCAGCAGGCTTGTCAGTAAACCGGCATAACCTTGCTCGATGGCCGAGACAGTTGTTGTCTCTTTTTTGCCGACGCGCAAAAACAGCACACACAATACCGGCACTACGGTTAACGCGATGACCCATGAGCTGAGTAGCGTAATGGTGACCACTTTGAATAACGAACTGGTGAACTCACCCACACTCGACTCAGCCAGATAGATTGGCAAAAAGGCGGCGGAGGTGGTGAGTGATGCGGTTAACAAAGGCATCCATAATTCTGCGGATGATTCTATTGCCGCGTCAAAGGCTGACCTGCCCTTCTCCATGCTCACCATAATACTTTCTGACATGACAATGCCGTTATCAACGAGCATGCCCAATGCAATGATAAGCGCAGCGAGCGAGATCTGATCCAGCCCAATAGACAATGCTGACATCACAATCATGGTCAAAAACATGGTGATCGGAATCAGACTCGATACAACGAGCCCGGTTCTCAGGCCCAATGTCAGCAACATGACAACCGTAACAACGGCAATCGCTTGCAGGAGATTAGTGACAAAGCCTTTTACTTTGTCGTCGACTTCCTGCGGCGAGAAGCTGACTAAATCGAACTCAACGCCAATCGGATATATCTGATAAAAATCAGCAATGGCTCGCTCAACGGCGTTACCAAGGGCGATATTATTGCCGCCCTCTCGCATAGCAATAGCAATCGCGATCGCCGGCTCTCCGGTAACACTGATCAACTCAGTTGGCGGGTCGACGTAACTGCGGCTTAACGTCGCGACATCTCGCAGCTGAAATAGCTGATTGGTATTCGGCAAACGCAGTAATGTGTCACCGATCTCCTCAATGGACTCAAAGTTACCGCTGG
>CAJQKG010000225.1 GCA_905478845.1 uncultured Luminiphilus sp. | reverse complement strand
GCCTCTCGATACCCCGCCTCCTGAGCATCGAATAATGCTGAACAAGGCATCGATACCACCCTGACCCCCCTGCCAGCAGCGGTCAATTGCTCAGCCGCGGTAACCGCTAACCCCACCTCTGAACCGGTCGCGATGAGCACGGCGTCCAATGGGCCTTGCTCGGTCACCAGGGTATAACCGCCGCGGTGCGCTCCGGTGACCTGCTCGGTCGTTTTGATTTGAGCAGGCAAGGTCTGACGCGAAAACACCAACGCACTGGGGCCCGACTCGCGCATCAGTGATTGCTTCCACGCAATCGCCGATTCAGTCGCATCACAAGGCCGCCAAGTATGCAGATTAGGCGTTGCCCGCAGCGCGGTTAACTGTTCTACCGGTTGGTGCGTGGGGCCATCTTCGCCGAGGCCAATCGAATCATGCGTGAAAACATAAATGACACGCTTGCCCATTAACGCAGACATTCGAATAGCGTTACGCGCATATTCCATGAAAATCAAAAAGGTCGCGCCGTAAGGAATGAAACCACCATGCAACGCAACGCCATTCATGATGGCGGCCATCGCAAATTCTCGCACACCGTAGTAGAGATAATTGCCGCTGGCATCCTCAGCGGAGATACCGGATGCGCCCGACCACAGGGTGAGATTCGATCCTGCAAGATCTGCAGAGCCACCCAGTAGTTCTGGCAAGTAAGGCCCCAGTGCATTTAAAGCTTGCTGGGACGCCTTACGCGACGCAATGTCAGCTCCTGCGGCAACACACTCCTCGATATACGCATCTGTTTGTTGCGCAAAATCTCGGGGCAATTCACCCGTCAAACGCCGCAGAAGCTCATCCGCCAAATCCGAATGGGCTGCCCGATAAGCATCAAATTGCGCCGCCCACGCAGACTCTAACGATGCCCCCTTGGCGCTCCCATCCCACGCTTCGCGGATTGCGTCAGGAATGTCAAAGGGTGCATGCGGCCAGCCTAGCGCCTCTCGGGTGAGCGCAATTTCATCGTCACCCAGCGGCGCACCATGACACCCCTCGGTGCCCTGCTTATTAGGGCTACCTTTGCCAATAACGGTTTGGCAGCAGATCAGCGTCGGTCGATTATGCTCAGCCTTTGCGGCAACAAACGCCGCTTCGATCGCGTCAGGGTCGTGGCCGTCTACAGCCGGGATCACCTGCCAGCCGTAGGCTGCGAAGCGCTGCGGCGTGTCATCGGTAAACCAGCCCTCAACCTCACCGTCAATTGAAATGCCGTTGTCGTCGTAAACGGCAACCAGCTTGCCGAGGCCCAGGGTCCCCGCCAGAGAGCACGCCTCGTGAGAAATCCCTTCCATCAGGCAGCCGTCACCCAAGAAAACCCAAGTGTGATGGTCCACCACATCGTGCCCCTCTCGGTTAAATTGTGCCGCTAGCGTTTTTTCAGCGATCGCCATACCGACCGCATTCGCCAGCCCCTGGCCAAGCGGGCCCGTTGTCGTCTCGACACCGGGGGTGTAACCATACTCGGGGTGTCCGGGTGTTTTACTGTGCAGCTGCCGAAAGTTTTTAAGGTCTTCCGTGGTCAGGTCGTAGCCAGTCAGATGCAGTAGTGCATAGATCAGCATCGATCCATGGCCATTTGATAAGACAAAGCGATCTCGATTGGGCCATTGCGGATTGGCTGGGTTATGGCGCAGCACTTTATTCCACAACACCTCGGCGATATCTGCCATGCCCATCGGAGCACCAGGGTGACCACTGTTGGCGGCCTGAACGGCATCCATCGCTAGGGCACGGATAGCGTTGGCCAATTCTATTTGAGCGGGCATGAAAACTCCGGGATCGCAGGGCGAGCCGCATTGTCGACGATGCCGGCCCTATGGGCAAATATCACTAGCTCAACTGGCGTCAAAAGCGAGTGTTTCTCGCCGATATCCGAGCGCTGCAACCCGCGTGCCATGGAAAAAATAAGAGGGAAACAGTATCAGTAAGCCTTCTTCGGGCGTCACTTCCGCTAACGGCTCCAGCGGGTCAGGTATCGCAAACGGGGGCACACCAAAATAAATTGACCCCTTATTGTCGACGGGGGGCACACTTAGGTAATAGGTGCCGCTGACCACACCTTCTGGATGAAAGTGAGGGCGATGACGCCCCCCCTCTAAACGAACACTCCAACACTCGTTAATCGCAATCTGATCGGACACATGAGCAAGCCCATCATGGCCTTGAGGCGCTGCTGTCTGTCCGTAGGCTGACACTGTTCTGCTGGCTAAGGCTAAAAACTCTCGTAAAGCGGGATCTTCAGAGGCCACCAAGTTGGCTGCTGTTTGCGTGCCCTGTTCGAGGGACTGATCGAGTGGTCGCTGTTGAAAAAGCTGTAACGCATCGACCGATTGTCTCAAGGCAATGTTGAGTGATGAAACAGAGCCATAATGATAAGGCTCCGGCAACTTGGCAGCACTAATCAGCTGACGCTGAATGCCATCAGCACCTTTGACCAGCAATCGCTGCAGAATGGACTGATACGCCTGCCACCGACAATGCCCCACTTCATGGGAAGCCAGCGCAGTCACCTGTTTTTCTGCCAACTGGTAGCGTCCTGTCATGAGTAAGGAGGTGATGTAGGCGTCTGAGGTCGCGTCGCTTTGATCCGCTTGAAAGGCGGGATGAGCGCAATCATACGCCCGCTCTGCATCCCCCTGCTCTATATAGATCCAGGCGGCGCTCAAAAAGAACCGCAACTCTTTGCGCGCCGTCACCGGTAAATTTGCCAGTGACCTCAGCGCCTCATCAAGCTGCCCCGACTGTCGCAGCAACTCGATACCCATAAAGTGCAGCGCCTCCTGTCCCAGCAACTCTCGACAGAGGGCATCGAATTCGTCTCGGCGAGATTGCAACCACAGTAGACGTGCGAGCAATTTTGACGCATCGGCTCGAAAGCCATGCTCATTCAACTCATGCAGCAGAGCCTCTGCAGCCGATAACTGCCCCGCTTCAAAGTGTTGCACCGCAGCGGCATATAACGTGGTCATCTTGGCATCACTGTCAATCATAGTCGGGGTTACTCTGCATGATATCGCGGATGACTAAAGCGCTTGAATCGACACAGTTCACTGATCGTGGCCCCATTACCGTGGCACCCGGCTAACCTCCCAGCCAATGAGGTGGTTCGTTTCGCTTGAATGCACCGGCTGTCTATCGAGACTGGGGAGCCCGCGTTGCACTAATAATGACGTTAATTCTCGCCACTTTGCATCGGTGATGGCCGCCGACTGCATCGTCCGGAGTCGCGCCGCACCCTGATCCGCTTCTTGTTCCATCCGTGTCAGCCATAGCAGAATATCGTCTGGTTCAAAGCGGGCCCAGCGACGCAGCAAAGACTGAAAACCCAGGTAGCTGTAGCCCGCAAAGTGACTGGCATCAATCTCCACCGCCGCGCGAACAGCTTGCTCTGACTCGGTAAACTGACCTGAAGCCGCGTCTAATTGCTGCTGGTCCTTAGCCGCTAACGCTAGTGTCAACGACCTCGCCGCAGCGAAAAACGCTGACGTCACCAACACCTCAATGTGCTGTAGATCTCGATGGGCCGACTGTTGGATGGCGCTGTCAGCGCAATGGACTAAACACCGCAAGACACCCCCGGGCGTCACTAATGCGCAAGCCTCGGCCAGCGCCGCTATGCCGCCGTACTCCACACCAAATTGACTGACAACCAAATCAAAGGATCCCGGCTGAAAAGGAAGCTGCTCATTCATCGCTTGCACCACGTGCATGCTGCTAGCCTCCGACTGAGACCGCGTTAACGCCGCGAAGCTAATATCGACCCCTACCAACAATGCAGGGGCGCACACCAAGCCTTGAGATAAAGACCCCGCTCCACAGCCGATATCAACCACTGACTGTTGCGGCGTGACACCCTCCATGGTCGACGCCCAGAAGGCATCTAAAGCGGGATTCCTTGCCCCGGTATCGGTAACCAATACTTCACTGGTCGAGGAGGAACGCCAAAACGTGTCCCAACCATCAGCACCCGACGTCATCCGTACCCCCTAAAAAAAAGGCGCCGCTAAAGCGGCGCCTGTTCGTCCCTCAGTCGCTGCGGGACGCTTATAGCGCCCAGCTAAAGCGAACGAAATAAGTGCGTCCGAACACATCATACGTCCCTGGATAGGTATTCGCCTGCTCTTGGTTGTCACCTAGAATGGGCGGATCGGTATCCATCAAATTATCAACACCCGCCATCAAGGACATACCGTTAGAGAAGCCATAGCTTGCCGAGACGTCCACGTAGCTTTCTGCATCTAACTCGTCAGCGAAGTAAACAGTATCATCGTCGTCATCTTCAGACTCACCGATATATCGCCATACCGCCTGAGCGACCCAGCTATTACGGGCATAACTGAGGGTTGCGCGGTGGTTATAATCGGGCACTGGCTCGCCACAATCGTTACCATACTTACCCGCACATTCAATCACGTCGGCGCCAGCAAATGGCGTGAAGTCAGACTCCTCGGTGAAGGTGGCAATATAATTAATGCCCCATTGCCCCCCGAGTGCATCAAACCGATATTGCGCCTGCACATCAAAGCCGTTCAAGGTCTGCAAGGCCACGTTTTGCGAGGTCACTGAGACCGCCTCAATGGTGCCATCTGAGCGACGCTTAATGGCATCACAGAAGGGCGAACCGATACCACCGAGGGGATTTGACGCGTCGTAACAGGTATTCAATACGTTGTTTGCACCGCCACCGAAGGAACTGATAAAGCCTTCGATTTCGATATCAAAGTAATCCACGCTAACGCTGAGATCCATATTGTCAGCAGTGAAAACGACGCCAGCGGTCCAGGTATCGGCCTCTTCTTCGGCTAGATCTGGATTACCGCCACTCAACTGGCGCACCTGGCCAGCAGGCAGGTTTAACGCCAAGCTGCCCACATCACTGGCGGGAACACCGGTGGCCTGACAAATCGCGGCAACATCCGGTGTCGGACTACCTTCAGCTGCGCAAGGATCGGTTGAACCGGGAAAGCCTTCACCTTGAGGCGAGAACAGCTCGCCGATATTCGGGGCTCGGGTTGCCGTACTCATGCTAGCCCGAAAACGAACCGCTGAAACCGGTGCCCAAGACGCGTCAATTTTGTAGTTCTCTAAGCTGCCCACGGTAGAGAAATCAGACCAACGCCCTGACAGGCCGACATCCAGAAGCGCGGCGAACGGGGCATCGCGCAAAATTGGAATGTACGTCTCTGCAAAGAAAGAGCTTTCGTCATACGCACCTGATACCGCTGGCGCGCCATTAAAACCGGCAATCGTGCCCGCAGCCAAGTCCTGTGAAGGACGGAATCGGAAGTCATTGTCGATGCGCTCAACACCTGCGGCGAAACCCATCGTGCCAGCCGGTAACTCAAACAGATCACCCGAGATTGAAATCCCCATGACTTGCTGCTCATAAAGGGCAGTGGAAGATACCGCCGTGCGCAAGAATTGCGCGCCTTCCTCGGAGATATTGCCCTGACCCCAAATGTTGATGGGTGAACACGCACTGGTAGAGCCGTTCGCGGAAGCATCTGTACACGTGCTGCCTGTGGGATCACTCGTATCGACCAACAAAGCTTGCGAAAAACGATCTCGGTTGACATTACCCAACTGGGTCTCAGAAGAATCGACCTGCCCAAATTGATAGTAGGCATCGTAGTTCCAAGAATCGGTGATGCTGCCTTTCGCACCCACCTGAAACTGGAATGAAGTGAACTTAGAGTCTGAGACGCGCGGCCCCACCTCCAGCAATCGTCTTCGCAAGAATCCCTCGCCCGTATCGGCAATACCATTGCCATTGGCATCAACATCGCCACCGAGCGCGTCAGAGAGGACTTGCTGCGACTCCGGTGTTAAGAAGGGATTGCCATCAATCGTAAACTCAGACACCTGAAAAATCGGTGTCGGGGCAAGTTGCTGCGGCACTGAACTCGAGGTGAACATGGTTTGCGTATAAAGCTCGATGTGGTCACTCATCTCAAAAGAGGCGAGTGCGGTGGCCTGATAACGCTCCTGCGGCAACTGGATATAATTCACCGGCGCGTAGTTATAAAAATCATTGTCCCCTGAGGTCCTAAAGGGCCGGATAGCGCCGTTGGGGTCAAAGGTCACACCAGAGCTGGGTGAATAATCGCCGAATCCGCCAGCAAAAATAGAGGTCCCCGGGATACCCGACGATCCGCCATCAATTAAAATGGGGTTGCCGTTATCGTCAACGTCATCAAACTGGGCAAACGTAGAGAAGCCGCGATCACCTTGAAACAAGTCTTCACGGTCGGTCCACTGAACATTCATCACGGCGTTACCGCGGCCTTCGGCAAAATTGCCACCAATAGTGAGATCAATAGTGCTCAGGCCCGCATCGCCCTTCTCGGTTTGCTCGGTGCTCATGTTGAGCTCAACACCCTCAAAATCATCTCGGAGAATGAAGTTCACAACACCCGCTACCGCGTCACTGCCATAAACAGAGGAAGCGCCGCCCGTGAGAACTTCGACGCTTTTAATCAGCGAGGCCGGGATTGAGTTGATATCGACCACACCTGAAGAGGAGGTCGGGGTCACTCGCTTACCGTTCATCAACACCAAAGTACGATTAGCGCCCAACCCGCGAAGGTCCACCGTCGCCGTACCGTTACCCGGGTTATTAGACGTCCGGTCAAAGCCGGGCACCGTTTGCGGCAAGCTGTTCAGCAGCGACTCCGTATTGATGGTATTGGTGAGTACAAATTGCTCACGGTCAACGGTAGAGACGGGGCTGTTGCTCACAAAATCCTGCTTTGCAATCCGCGAACCCGTCACCATCACTTCTTCGAGAGATGCATCGTCAGTGTCAGTGTCGTCTTGTGCCAGCACAAGCTGAGTAGCGAGCGAAGACGAAATAGCGGCCGCGACCGCAAGGGCCAAGGGGTTACGATAGAGTGGTTTCATAAGTGGGTGCACCTTTCAGAAAAATCGCGGCTGTGATGCCGCAGGGGAAATGCCGTTTGGAGTGACTGGTCTCACGCGTCATCGCGCTGTTTTTGATTTCCGTTTTTTTTATGCTTTTTTTACGCCCGCGAATGCAACGCAATGTTGCATCCGTGGAACGCTAGGAGGGGGATTATTCTCTAATCAGCGCGGCTTGCAACACAAAATGATATTTTCTGTCATATAAGTGACTTTTTTACATGCACTAAAAAAGGGCTCAGCCGGGCAGCGTGTCATGACCCGCCAACTCCATTGAACTAGCCAGCGCCGCGCACTTATATTATTCAAAAAGCCCATAAAAGAGCTTAAATTCGGCTAAAATCAGCTAAATCAATCGAAATAAGGCAAGTAGTACGATACCGATTAGATCGGGGACCCGAGCGGATTGACCTCGCGACGCTAGCGCAAAACCCAGACATCGTGTCAGACAAGCGCATCGCTACGACACTAGGGCACGAGCGACACGGACACGGACACGCCGCTGCTGATAACCACCATCCGCCAAAGCCCAAAGTAACCTCTAATCAAGCGCACCCTGGTGTCGGTGCCCCGGTGACGATAGACAGCGGTATTTCTCTGGCGCCAAGTCTGCCCATTACTGAGCGTGAAGACCGCGCCTCCACTCCAGCCACTAAAGGGACTGACAATTTCCGCTTCAAATGTATCGTCCAATGCTTTTTCGGATACCGCCGGCTGTGTCTGAGCCTCCACTTCAATGGCCACTCTGCGCTCAATCTCGGCTTCACGCTCGATCGCATCAGCTGCTCGCACCTCCGCCGAGACCGTTGCCTGCATTTGATTAAACCGCTCCCTGAGCCACTGATTCAGCGCATCCAGCTCTGCATTTGACAGACTGTCCACGCCGGTAGCCCGCTCCTCATCGGCTGACATTTCTTGTTGCAAGCCCTCGAAGATCCCATCATCTGCGGACTCGGCAACCGCCCAAGGGACAGTGAATACCGTCAATAAGAAAAAGCCTGCGCGTGTCATTGGCAATCGCCTTTGTAAGTGCATCAACCCCTCCGAGTGCCTCTTAATGTGATGATCCAATACGGGTGTCTGTCTTGAAGGCCAGCCGCACCGCCTCAAACGATCTCACAAGGGCCGCTAGCCGCCCACGATCTCTACCCCGGCTGGGGTGCCTAACAGCAATACATCGGCGGGCCGATGAGCAAACAGCCCATTACACACGACGCCGACAATCTGGTTAATGCGGGTTTCGATCTCGACGGGATTGCTAATGTGCAAGCCGTGAACATCTAAAATGAGGTTGCCATTATCGGTGATCGTGTCTTCACGCCATACGGGTTGCCCACCCAACTGCGCCAATGCACGCGCAACGTGACTCCTCGCCATCGGAATGACCTCAACGGGCAAAGGAAAGGCCCCCAACACGTCGACCCGCTTGCTCGCGTCCGCGATACAAATGAACTCCTCTGACGCCGCGGCAACAATCTTTTCTCTCGTCAATGCCGCGCCCCCCCCTTTGATGAGGGCGAGGTGCGCAGTGGCCTCGTCAGCGCCGTCGATATAAACATCTAACGGCCCCACACTGTTAAGATCCATGACGGGTAGATCGAGCTCTCGCAGCAGGACAGCCGAGCGCTCTGAGCTCGCCACCGTCGCCTCGATGCGCGAACGAATAGCCGGCAGGGTGCGAATAAAACACTCCGCAGTAGTGCCCGTGCCGATTCCCAACAACAATCGGTCGCTGTGTCGCGCTGAAACGCGCTCAAGCGCCGACTCGGCCACCTGCTCCTTTAACGTTTGTTGGTCCACATCTGCTCCCGGTCGCGGCCTCGTCTCGATGGCATGGGGTAGTATAGCCCTGCGCCGCATCTGGCGGGTGATCACGCCGTCCCATTTCTATTCATCAAAATATTTAGATAAATGGGCGACACAGTGATAACATTCCCGCATGACCGCTACTCCCAAAGTCATTCCGCTCAGCCCCATCAATCGGACCCAAGGCACCCCCGAACCGCTCCACGCGCTGTTCAGTGCTGCTGGGCATCCGCTAAGAATGGGTATTTTGAGGGTGTTAAAAACGGAATCGTTTAGTGTTTCGGAGCTGTGCGATTTGTTTTCGATGCGCCAAAGCGCCTTGAGTCACCACCTTAAAATCCTGACGCAGGCCAACTTATTAAGTCGACGGCCTGAGGGAACCGCTACCTTCTATCGCAGACAACTACCGGATGGACGGCACGACGTTTTGCGGCAAACCATGCTGGATGACATCGATCAAGAACCCCTTGGGCCTGATCTGGTGCTGGGGCTACAGAGAGTGCAGTCCCAGCGTGAGCAGCACTCGGCGACTTTTTTTCGCGAGCACGGCAAGCAGTTCGAAGATCACCAAGAGTCCATCGCATCTTGGGAAGACTACAGCCGTGCCACGCTTCACTTACTCGATAGAGCAGGCGACTTTAGCGGACAAAAAATCCTCGAAGTCGGCCCCGGTGACGGGCGCTTGCTCCCCGCACTGTCGCAGCGAGGGGCGGCCATCGTCGCGCTCGATAATGCCGGGGAAATGCTCGATGCTGCAAAAAAAAACGCCGGCGCATTATCCAACGTTCATTTTTGTCTCGGTACACCGGCCTCGCTGACGGATCATTCAAACGCCTTTTCAGCGGCAGTCGTTAACATGGTGCTTCACCATGTGCCCGATCCAGAAACACTCATTGCTGAAGTGGCGCAGTTGTTGGCGTCAGGCGGCCATCTGATTATCAGCGAGCTGTGCCCACATGATCAGGCATGGGCACGCGAACACTGTGGGGATTTATGGTTGGGATTCGATCCCGACGCACTCCACTCCTGGGCAGCCAAAGCGGGCCTAGAGCACAACGCAGAGCTGGTGTTCGGTCAGCGAAACGGCTTTCAAATACAAATTCAACATTTCACACGTCATTAAAACCAACGTTAGGAACACACATTATGAGTGAATACTCTCTCTTTACGTCTGAGTCGGTCTCAGAGGGACACCCAGACAAAATGGCTGATCAAATTTCGGACGCCATTCTGGACACCTACCTCAGCAAAGATCCCGATGCACGCGTGGCAGTAGAAACGCTGGTGAAGACGGGCATGGTCGTCGTCGCGGGCGAAGTCACCACAGCGGCTAATATCACCCCCGGCGAACTCGAGACAGTGATTCGACAAACGGTCCTCGATATTGGCTTTGATTCCTCAGCAGTGTGCTTCGATGGTAATACCTGCGCCGTCATTAATGCCATTGGACAACAGTCGGCGGATATCGCTCTAGGCACCCATGAGGCAGATGAAGCCAGCCAGGGAGCCGGCGATCAAGGGTTGATGTTTGGGTTTGCCTCGGACGAGACCGAGGTACTGATGCCGGCGCCCATCCACTACGCGCATCGACTGGTCGAGAAACAAGCGGAGCTGCGCAAATCGGGGGCGCTACCTTGGTTACGGCCTGACGCAAAGAGCCAAATTACGATGCGTTATTCGGCAGATGGTAAACCCGAGCGTGTCGAGGCAGTGGTGCTCTCCACGCAGCACGATCCCGACATCTCACAGGCTGATCTTCGCGAAGCGGTTCGCAAGGAAATCATTGAATCGACCCTACCGGCGGAATGGCTGCACAGCGATACCCTGTTTCATATCAATCCAACCGGTAATTTTGTAATCGGCGGCCCACAGGGAGACTGCGGGCTAACCGGACGAAAGATCATCGTCGACACATATGGCGGCATGGCCCGGCATGGCGGCGGTGCGTTCTCGGGTAAAGACCCTTCTAAGGTAGATCGCTCCGCCGCTTATGCAGGTCGTTATGTGGCCAAAAATATCGTCGCGGCGGGGCTTGCCCGCCGCTGTGAAGTACAAGTCTCCTATGCCATCGGCGTGGCAGAGCCCACTTCTATCTCAGTCAACACCTTTGGTACCGGGGCGATTGCTGACGACGCGATCGAGTCGCTGATCCGCGAGCACTTTGATCTCCGCCCCAAAGGCCTTATTAATATGCTCAATCTAAAACGCCCCATCTATCGTACTACTGCCGCTTACGGACATTTTGGCCGCACAGGGGACGCCTTCACCTGGGAACACACTGACCACGCAGAAGCACTTCGTGCGGCTTCAGAACGTTAACGAATCAAACGATCAAAAGAGAGACGATGCTATGAACACTGCTGTTGAGCAAACTGTATTTGCTGATTATAAAGTTGCGGACATTCACTTGGCCGATTGGGGTCGACGTGAACTGGAAATCGCCGAGAACGAGATGCCCGCGCTGATTGCGCTGCGAGAGCATTATCGCGATGCGCAGCCACTAGCCGGCGCTAAAATTTTGGGCTGTATCCATATGACGATTCAGACAGGCGTGCTCATTGAGACACTGGTCGCGCTCGGCGCTGAAGTGCGGTGGTCATCCTGCAACATTTTCTCTACCCAAGATCACGCGGCTGCAGCGGTTGCTGCTGCAGGGATTCCTGTTTTTGCCTGGAAAGGGGAAACGGAAGAGGAATATGAATGGTGTATTGAGCAGACCATTCTCGCAGACGGTAAACCGTGGGACGCCAATATGGTGCTCGATGATGGAGGGGACCTCACTGGCATGCTGCACGAGCAATATCCGGAGATGCTTGAGCGCATTCATGGGGTGACGGAGGAAACCACAACCGGCGTCCATCGCCTCTATGAAATGCTCGCCAATGGCGAACTCAAAGTGCCCGCAGTGAATGTGAACGACGCGGTCACCAAATCGAAAAATGACAACAAGTATGGTTGCCGCCATAGCCTTAACGATGCCATCAAGCGGGGCCTAGATCACTTGCTAGCAGGCAAACGCGCCCTCGTCATCGGTTACGGTGACGTTGGCAAAGGGTCAGCTCAGTCACTTCGTCAGGAAGGCATGATTGTGCGCGTCACTGAATGCGACCCCATTTGTGCGATGCAAGCGTGCATGGATGGTTTTGAGGTGGTCTCGCCCTTCGTTAACGGCGTCGATGACGGCACAGACGGCAGCGTCAATGCCGATTTACTCGCCAACACTGACTTATTAGTCACTGCCACGGGCAATTACAACGTCTGCACCGCACCGATGCTACGTGCACTGAAATCAACGGCTGTCGTGTGCAATATTGGTCACTTCGACAATGAGATTGATACCGCTTACATGCGTGCAGAATGGCAGTGGGAAGAGATCAAGCCGCAAGTGCATAAAATAATCCGCGACAGCGACCGCAACGATCACCTTTTGCTCCTGTCAGAGGGGAGACTGGTTAACTTGGGCAATGCTACCGGTCACCCCTCACGTATCATGGACGGCTCTTTCGCGAATCAGGTGTTAGCGCAAATCCACTTATACGAAAAGAAGTTTGCCGACTTACCAGAAGACGCACGCCAAGACGCCATTGCAGTCGAGGTATTGCCTAAGCATCTTGATGAGCAGGTCGCCGCTTTGATGGTACAGGGCTTCGGCGGGGTCATGACACAGCTGACGACTAAGCAGGCCGACTACATTGGGGTAGGTGTTAACGGCCCCTTTAAAGTGGACTCCTATAAGTATTAAGGTAGCGATCCGATCCACCTAGGCGAATGACAGTCACTCGCCTAGGTGGCACGCTGGGTTTCTCGCGAATAGGGCAAGGATGATCAAGGTTTTATCATGCGTACCCCTCGACTTTTCTCAGAGCAACCCCTACTTGTCGGTACCGAGGTCGTTTTAGAAGGGAGTGCGGCACAATATCTGGGCAAAGTCCTCCGTGCCCGGGCAGGTGACGCCGTCATCCTATTCGATGGTCAGGGACAGCAAGGTACGGCAACCATTAAAGCCATTACCAGACACTCGGTATCGGCGCAGCTCGGTACCATCACCACGCCACAAACTGAATCCTCACTTCAGACCCACCTCGGACTGTGTCTGAGTAAGGGTGATCGTTTCGATTGGGCCATTCAAAAAGCCACTGAACTTGGCGTCAGCACCATCTCGCCCCTCTTTAGCACGCGGGTCGATTTCACGATCCCCACAGAACGACTGGCAAAACGGCTCGCTCACTGGCAACAGATCGTCATAAGTGCCTGCGAGCAATCCGGACGGGTGCATATCCCTACCGTTAACGCGCCCACCTTGCTGACACGCTGGGTGTCGGAAACGGTGGCCGACACCAAACTGGTGCTGCAGTGTGACGCGCAAAGTACTCCACTCCCTACAACCCAGCCCCATTCCGTCGCACTACTCATCGGGCCCGAGGGTGGCCTAACGGATGAAGAGGTGGCGGCAGCGGATCGGCATCAGTTTCAGCCATGGCAGCTGGGACCGCGCATTCTTAGGACAGAGACCGCACCGGTGGTGGCGCTGTCTGTGATTGGCGCGCAATGGGGTGACCTCTCTCAGTAATCACTGCGCGCGCCAACAACCCAGCCAACGAGCGGTCAGCGGTCAGCGCCACTATCCTGCTCGCCTTGACGATGTCGTGCCCAAATCCACTCGAGCCAGCAGGCTGCCGCATTTAAATAATGACTGGTCCTCGGTGAATGGAAGATCTCAAAGGCGTGTTGCGCTCGAGGCAATTCTGCATACACCACAGGCGCCGCTGCAATGGGGCTGAATTCCGCAACAAATCGTCTCACCTCTTCTACCCAGACCAATGAATCATGCGTGCCTTGAACAATGAATATCGGTGGCGCCGACTCGGCTATGCCCGGGCGATGCAGCCAAGAGATCGGCGAACCATCCTCATAAATACCCGGCGCCTCCTCGCGGGATTGCTGGATAATGCGCCGAGCAATAAACGAATCCATGCTGTCTTGCTGTCGAATGCCGTGACGGTTCGTCAAATCCACAACGGGGTATAGCGCCAAAACGCCTTGAACCGCCGTATCAATGTGTTCAAAACCCGTCTGCCAATCCGCATGGCTCGGCGTCAAACCCGCTAATAACGACAGATGTCCGCCGGCAGAGCCGCCTGTCACCACAATAAAATTGGGGTCACCGCCATACTCAGCAATATTCGCCTTGACCCAGGCAATCGCTTTTTTAACATCCAGTATTTGTGCGGGAAAAGCAGATCGTGGTGCGAGGCGATAATTGATCGACACCCCCACCCACCCGGATTCCACCATGCGATGCAAAAGGGGTTGCCCCTGCTCCGACTTGTGGCCCACCATCCACGCCCCACCATGCACTTGCAATAATACGGGGCGACGCTCACCAGCGGCCACCGGCACATAAACGTCTAATAAGCCGCGCTTGCCCGACTCAGCATAGGGGAGATTGCGAACATAACGCACACCAGGGCGTTTGAATCGAAACGGCCACTGCCACTCTTTACTGTGCAGCTGATTCGTGATTTTCGCGCGCCGCGACAGGGGTATTTGCTCCAGAAAACCTACACCTAATGCCATTCGAAGTGATCGGCTGAAAATGGCGCCTGCGTCAAATGCGTCTCGCAAAAAGACTGCCAACAACACCCAGGTAGCGAGAAAAAACGATAGGCCCCAGCTAAAGCCCGCCGTGTCTGTCCCTGCGATCAGCACCCAGGCAGCCACAAAAACCAGTTGCACCCCAATACACCAAATGGCGAGCTCGCCCGTGATCCACCCGACAAAAAACCACAACCACACTGCCCAGCCAATTGCCCGCACCCGCAACACTGCTGCGATTGCGCACAGCAGACTGACACAGGCGACGACGACAAAAAAACCATCCATAATGCATTAAACCCCTATCAAAAATTCTCGGTCTTCGCTGTCCGGGGAGCTTGCGGGGATTCACTGCGAATCGCAAGATAGTGGCACTCGCCCTAAAAGGATCCTGAAATGAGTCTCAACCTCGGCGTCGTCATGGACCCCATCAGTTCTATCAACTTTAAAAAAGATACCACTTTAGGACTGCTTTGGGCTGCACAGGATCGAGGGTGGTCATTATTTTATATTGAACCTGACGGCCTCTACCTCAGCGGAGACGAACCGATGGCTCGCGCGCAATCCCTAAGCGTCTATCGGGACGCTTCGCGTTGGTATGAACTGGAAGAGCCCCAAGACATCTCGCTCAGTGAGCTCGATATTTGCCTAATGCGAAAAGACCCCCCGTTTGATCTTGAATATATCTACGCCACTTATTTGCTCGAGCGAGCAGAAAGAAAAGGCACCCTGATCGTCAATCGTTGCCAGAGCCTAAGAGATTGTAATGAAAAGTTATTTGCTACCGAGTTTCCAGACTGCTGCCCACCGCTACTGGTCAGTCGGGATATGGCCACACTTCGCGCCTTCCATGCAGAGCACGACGATGTCATTTTTAAACCGCTGGATGGCATGGGGGGTAGCGCTATTTTTCGGGCCCGCAAGGAGGATCCCAATCTCAGTGTCATCTTGGAAACCCTGACCCTCTCAGGCGCGCAAACGATCATGGCACAACGCTATTTGCCCGCTATCAGTGACGGCGATAAACGGATCTTAATGATCAACGGAGAGCCCGTCCCTTTCTGCCTTGCCCGTGTGCCACTGGCGGGAGAGAGTCGCGGCAACTTAGCAGCAGGCGGCTCCGGACGAGTGCAACCGCTATCGGATCATGATCGATGGATAGCAGAACAAGTGGGGCCTGCTCTTAAAGCCCGGGGACTTTTTTTTGTGGGGCTCGATGTAATTGGCGACTACCTCACTGAAATCAATGTCACCAGCCCAACTTGTCTCAGAGAAATAGAGGCCGAGTCAGGACTTGATATTGCAGGCCAACTACTCGATGTTGTTCAGGCTCATGTTGCCAAAGGATCTGCAACCTGAACGAGCTGACCCCACCGTTGATAGGCCAGCCGCCCTTATGACGCTGCGTGGTCACTTCTTAATCGCCACACCGGCCATCCACCGCGGTTTTTTTAATCGATCGCTCACCTACCTATGCCGTCATGATGAGCGCGGCGCAATGGGCATCGTCGTGAATCAGCGACTCGATCTCACCTTCATCGAGATGCTGCAACACCTCACCATACCGGCAGCGCCCAAGACCCCCAATCACCGTATTTTGGCAGGGGGCCCGATCAGGAGCGACCATGGGTTCGTGTTGCACGGTGCCGCAGGCGAGTGGCAAGGGAGTCGGGCCGTTTGCCACGACATCAGTCTGACAACGTCGCGCGATATGCTATGTGCGCTGGCAATGGGCGAGGGACCACAAGAATTTCTCGTGGCTTTGGGCTACGCAGGGTGGGCGCCAGGACAGCTCGAAGCAGAGATAGCGGATAATAGCTGGTTAACCGTTGAGGCAGATCGGCGTACGCTGTTTCATTTAGACACGTCAAAAAAACTGGCAGCAGCCGGGCACAAGCTAGGAATTGATATCGATCTACTCACCGCCAGCGCAGGACACGCTTAACGATGCCAAAGTACGAAACGATCATGGCGATCGATTTTGGGCTGCGGAATATGGGCGTGGCAGTCGGAAATACGCTATCGCGAACCGCTGAGCCACTCACGGTAGTGTCGGCAAAAGAGGGCGTGCCACACTGGCCATCGATCATCGCGCTCTCCGAGGAGTGGCGACCAAACCGCCTACTTGTTGGCTTGCCTATTAACATGGACGGCTCAGAAAGTGAGCTAAGTCGGCGAGCGACTAAATTCTCCCGGCAACTTGAAGGCCGCCTAAGATTGCCCGTTGTATTAGTGGACGAGAGGTTATCCAGCAGAGAAGCAAAGGCTGACGCATTCGCGGCAGGACATCGCGGTAATTTCGTCACCGATCCGATCGACGACAAAGCGGCGGCCATCATCCTCACCACTTGGCTCAATGATCAGCCAATAATACCCTCTGGCTGACGCGCCTTTTCGCGCGCTATCTCGGCAGTAATCAGTCTCTTTTGAACCAACGCTTGCAAACATTGATCCATCGTTTGCATGCCAATGGATTGCCCCGTTTGAATGGCCGAATACATTTGAGCTACTTTATCTTCGCGGATCAGATTTCGGATCGCCGCAGTACCGCGCATGATCTCGTGTGCCGCAATACGCCCGCCTTGACTGCGCTTCAGCAAGGTTTGAGAAATCACCGCTTGTAGAGATTCTGACAACATCGAACGCACCATCGCTTTTTCTTCCCCGGGGAAGACATCGACGATGCGATCAATCGTCTTTGCCGCTGAAGTGGTATGGAGTGTGCCAAAGACCAAATGACCGGTCTCAGCGGCTGTCAGCGCCAAACGGATCGTTTCTAGATCTCGCAGTTCGCCCACCAAAATAATGTCAGGGTCTTCACGCAGCGCCGAACGCAGCGCTTCAGAAAATCCCAACGTATCACGATGAACCTCTCGCTGATTAATCAAGCACCGTTTGCTTTCGTGAACAAATTCAATCGGATCTTCAATGGTAAGAATATGGTCGTAACGGTTTGCATTGACATAGTCGATCATGGCGGCGAGCGTGGTGGATTTTCCGGAGCCGGTCGGGCCTGTCACTAACACTAAGCCTCTTGGCAGCATTGAGATGTCTCGAAAAGTCTGGCCCATCCCAAGCATCTCCATCGTCAAAACCTCTGACGGGATCGTGCGAAACACCGCGCCGGCACCGCGATTTTGAACAAAGGCATTGACGCGAAAGCGCGCGACATCGGGTAGCTCAAAAGAAAAATCCGTTTCCAGACGCTCCTCAAACTCGTTCCGCTGACGATCATTCATGATGTCGTAAATTAAGGCTTGGACTTCGGTCGGGGTTTGAGGCGGTAAGTTGACCCGCCTGATATCACCATCTACGCGAATCATGGGCGGAAGCCCGGCTGAAAGATGCAGATCCGAGGCACCTTGTTGTACGCCAAAAGCCAGTAACTCTGTGATATCCATATCATAGTCTCCTATCGCGTCGGACTAACACATGGCGCATCAATTTCCTTATGATGCTGGCATGACACCGACAGACTTGCGTCACAATATATCAGAAATCAACCGGCGTATTCGTGCGGCAGAATGCGCTGCAGACCGGGCGATCGGGGCAGTGTCGTTATTGGCTGTCAGCAAAAAGAAAACATCTGAGCTCATCCGTTGGGCGCACCAAGCGGGCCTGACAGATTTTGGGGAGAACTACGCCCAAGAAATGGCCGAAAAAGCCGCTCAGCTCTCTGACTTAGGCTTGAAATGGCACTTCATTGGGCCCATTCAGAGCAATAAAACGGGTCTGATTGCAGAGTTCAGTGACTGGGTGCATAGCCTAGACCGGCTCAAGATAGCGCAACGTCTCAACGATCAGCGCCCCCCTGGCAAGGGTCCGCTGAAGGTGCTCCTGCAAGTCAAAACATCCGATGAAGCGAGTAAATCGGGGGTACAACCTGATGGACTCAAAGCGCTTATTGATGCGGTGGAAGCGCTCCCCAATCTGCAACTAGGGGGTCTGATGACAATTCCCGCACCCAGTGCCGAACCCGCCGCCCAGCGAGTGCCTTTTCGTCAGTTGCGCGCCATTCAACAAAGTCTTATCGGCCACAATCCAAAATTGACGATATTGTCGATGGGAATGTCCAGCGATTTGGAGGCCGCTATTGCCGAAGGATCGGATTTAGTCAGAGTCGGCACAGATATTTTTGGCGCGCGGTATAATTAAACTCGTTCTTCACGGATACTCCTCACCCTATGTCGCCTCAAATAGCATTCCTAGGCGCCGGCAATATGGCCAGCGCCATGATCAATGGCCTACTGGCCAATGGCTTCGAGCCATCACAGTTACGCGCTAGCGACCCGAGCGAGGCCGCGTTATCACGACTCCGATCTCTCGGATTGTCTCAGCTCGACACCTCGCCTCAGCACATTTTTATCGGTGCTGATCTGGTGGTCGTCGCGGTCAAACCACAAGTCGCAGCAGACGCCTTAGCGGCGGTGCGAGACCAGATTGGAGCCAATACCGCCATTTTGTCGATTGCGGCGGGCATTCCAATTGCCTCCCTACAGGCGGCTGTCGATCCCAGCGTTCCGGTCATTCGTTGCATGCCCAATACGCCCGCCATGATAGGTAAAGGGGCTAGTGGCCTCTTCGCAACAGCACAAGCCAACGACACACATCGCGCGTTGGCTGAACAAGTGACTAACGCGGTGGGTATGACCGCGTGGGTGCCCTCGGAGGCACTGCTCGATGCCGTCACCGCCGTATCGGGCAGTGGCCCTGCCTACTTCTTTGCGCTCATAGAGGCCATTGTTGCTGCCGGTATGGATCTGGGGCTAGATCAGAAAACCGCAGTAGCTTTAACGCTGCAAACCGCTATCGGTGCGGCGGAGCTCGCCGAGCGCTCTGAACTGCCTATCTCAACGCTGCGGGAAAATGTCACGAGCCCGGGCGGCACGACAGAACAGGCACTATTAGCCTTACAGTCCCACCAATTCGACGAGATAATCACCCACGCCGTTCAAGCTTGTGCTGAACGAGCAAGAACGCTAGGTGAGGAGTTTGGCTGATATGACCGCAGGAACAGAAATGGCGCTTTATCTCATCCAGAATCTGGGAACCTTGTTACTGACGCTGATCGCGTTGCGCGGTATGTTGCATGCATCGCGAGCCAATTTTTATAATCCGATTTCCCAGCTCATTGTCAAAATCACTAACCCCTTACTCGCACCGCTGCGTGGCGTGCTCCCGGCAAAGGGACGCATTGATTGGGCTGTCTTGGTGATGGCGGTCCTGATCCAAATTGTCATTTTGCTGGGCATCGCCTGGCTAGTCGGAGAGCGGTGGAGTTTGCCCAACCCCCTGACGTTAGTCGGCTGGGGCATCATTGGTGTACTCGGATTGGTCACTAATCTGACCTTTTTTGTGCTCATTGCCATGATCATCATCAGTTGGGTAGCCGCCAGTAGCCAGCATCCTGCTATCGAGCTGATTAGGCAAATTGCCGAACCCATTATGTCCCCTTTTCGCGCGTTGCTGCCCAATATGGGCGGCATCGACTTTTCACCGATTTTGCTCTTCGTCACCATCAACATCGTGCAAATCGGTTTACGACACGCGGCAGTCGCGCTGTCACTTCCCCCTAACTTGGTCGTTGGACTGTGAACCATGCCGGCTAGCGGAGCGCACAACAGTGTCGGACTCGTCAGTCCCTGCCGTGCGCGTTTCGGGACCGCTTTTCAGTTAGCGAACGGCGCTGTACTGGCTGAGCACGAGCTAATCTACGAGACCTATGGCGAGCTTAATGCGGCGGGCGATAATGCGGTGCTCATTTGTCATGCGCTGTCTGGTACGCATCACGCGGCGGGCTTTTATGCTGACAACGATCAGCGTCCCGGATGGTGGGATCTCGCCATTGGTCCAGGCAAACCCATCGATACACGACGATTATTCGTCGTGTGCTCAAACAATTTAGGCGGTTGTGACGGCTCTACGGGGCCCAATACAGTGAACCCCGAAACAGGCAAACCATGGGGCGCCCAGTTTCCCCAGCCACAGGTACAAGACTGGGTTCGCAGTCAAAAGCTGCTCGCAGAACACTTGGGAATATCGCGCTGGGCAGCGGTCATCGGTGGTAGCCTCGGTGGCATGCAGGCCCTGCAGTGGGCCATCGATTATCCAGAATGGGTTGAGCATTGTGTGGCACTTGCCGCAGCGCCCAAGCTCACCGCTCAGAATATTGCCTTTAATGAAATTGCCCGACATGCCATTTTATCGGACCCGGATTGGTACGAAGGCGACTACCTGAGCCACGACACAATCCCGACGCGCGGCGTGGCGCTTGCCCGCATGGTGGGTCATCTCACCTACATGTCTGCCGATGGTATGAGCGACCGCTTTGGCCGAGAGCTCAGAGAAGGCAGTTTTACGCCTGAAGCGGAGAGCGAGTGGGTGTTCCAAGTAGAGAGCTATTTACGACACCAAGGCACACGCTTTTCGGCTCAATTTGACGCCAATACCTATGTGCTGATGACACGAGCGCTGGATCTGTTTGACTTAGCCGTTGGTGATCACGGTGACCTCACCGCCGCCCTCGACAAAGCACACGCTGACTTTCTGGTGTTGTCTTTCAGTTCAGACTGGCGCTTTCCCCCGCACCGCTCCATTGAAATCCGCGATGCGCTGATGGCTGCCGGGAAACCGGTGACCTACGCCAACATTGAAACAGACAACGGCCACGACGGTTTCCTGCTGCCCAACGAGACATATGAGGCATTGTTAACACAGTGGATGCGGCGGGTCGGTCCAGCATGAATCGTCTCGATCTGAATACGGTGTTAGGGTGGGTCCCACTGGGCAGCAAAGTACTGGATCTTGGTTGCGGTGATGGCGCGTTTTTAAAGCGTCTTTGCGAAGAACGAGGGGCAGTAGGCGTCGGGGTCGATATTGATCCTGACAACCTTGTTTTGGCGGTGAGCAAAGGTCTCGACGTCATTCAAGAAGACATCAACGAAGGCCTGAACTGCTTTACCCTCTCGCGGTTTAATGTGGTGATACTCACCCATGCCTTACAAGAGCTGACGCATCCGCACCTCGCCTTAGAGCGTATGGTAGATATTGGGGAAGAAGCGATCGTCTCTTTTCCTAATTTTGGGCACTGGAGCTGTCGGACACATCTCGGATTAAAAGGTCATATGCCTGTCTCTAAGGCGATGCCTCTGAGTTGGTATGACACCCCTAACATTCATTTTTGTACGGTCAAGGATTTTGAAGCACTGTGTTCAGATTTGCGCATCGATATTGTAGAGCGGGCAACGGTTGCTGGCACCGCACAAAAATGGCTTGGGAAATGGTGGCCCAACCTGTTTGCCAGCAGTGCCGTCTACCGAATACGTCGCTCAGCGCACTGATCCTTGCCTGTGTGCTGAGTGTCGTCCCGCTAGCGGGTAGTGCTCAGCAGTCCACACAATATGGTCCCTTCGAGTTACATCACAGTATTGTCTACACGACATTCCTCACCCCCGATATTGCTGCGGAATACGGGATCGCCCGTGGCGCGGACAAGGCCATTCTGACGCTGTCTGTGCGCGACACCACGTCGGGCGAGATTGCGGGCAGACCCATGACGATTGAGGGCAGGACCTGGGATTTGATCACTGGCGGAGAACTGCGCGTCAAAGAAATTCGCGAGGGTCGTGCAACGTATTACATCGTGCCGTTTGAATTCTTGGACCGCGAATATCGGTTCTTTGAATTTGAGTTTCAGCCCGAGGGCGCCGACACAACTTATGAGCACACGATGAAAGTGCAGCTGTGGCGCCAGAAGTGATTCATGGTCGCTAAAACCTCTCCCCTACTGATTATTGCCAGCCATAACACGGGCAAAATTAAAGAATTCCAGCAGGTACTCGGGGCCCACTGGCGGGTGCAGCCACAGGCAGATTTTGCCGTGACGGAAGCAGAAGAAACCGGCAGCACCTTTGTCGAAAATGCACTCATTAAGGCAAGACATGCCTGCTTACAGACGGGTCACGCGGCATTAGCCGACGACTCGGGACTGGTTGTGCCAGCACTTGGTGGCGCGCCAGGTCTTCGATCTGCGCGCTATTCAGGCTCCGGTTATGAAGACAACAACACCTTACTGCTCAACAATATGGCGGGGTTACAGGGCGCCAATCGGCACGCGTTTTATATCGCAGTGCTAGTGCTCTTACGTGATGCGCAAGATCCCACCCCGCTCATAGCAGAAGGCCGCTGGCAAGGACGTATCGCCAACGTGCCGCGAGGCGAAGGCGGCTTCGGCTACGACCCCATCTTCATCCCCGAGGGAGGTTCTCTGCACGCCGCTGAGATGACACCCGATGAAAAAAACCGGATCAGTCATCGTGCCAAAGCCATTAGCACTCTGCTCGCGCTAGCAGACGATTGATCACACCGAGCGCCATCCCGCTGTCTCTGTACGTTCACCTGCCATGGTGCACGCAAAAGTGTCCCTACTGCGACTTTAATAGCCACGAAGGGTTTACACCTGACCTGCAAGGCCCGTATGTCACCGCATTGCTGCAAGACTTTGATAGTCAGCTGCAGGGGATTGAGGGGCGTATCGTCGAATCGATTTTTATCGGTGGCGGGACACCCAGTTTATTCTCTGGAGAGTGGATCCAGCGTCTTCTGTCAGAGCTGGCGAAGCGCATCCCTTTTGCCCCAGCCGCTGAGATCACCTTAGAGAGTAATCCTGGGAGTGCTGAGCGAGGTCGATACCAATCGTATGTTGAGGCAGGCGTTACCCGACTCAGTATCGGAGTGCAGAGTTTTAATGATGATGCGTTACGCAGACTCGGTCGCATTCATTCCGGTGATGACGCCCGTCAAGCGCTTCACTTGGCGAGCACAACGGGCTTTAACAACTGGAATATTGATCTGATGCACGGTTTACCAGAGCAAACGGCGGAAACGGCAGCGGCTGATTTGTCCGAAGCACTCGCGCTGAGCGCCGGTCATATCTCGTGGTATCAGTTGACCATCGAACGTAATACCCGATTCTGGACTTCGCAGCCGTTACTGCCCGACGAGAGAACGCTCCACTCGATTCAATCAACCGGAGAGCAATTATTGCATCATGCGGACTATCACCAATACGAAGTGTCCGCTTTTTGTCGTCCCGGCTATGAGAGTCGGCATAACCTTAATTATTGGGGGTTTGGCGATTATGTCGGACTCGGCGCCGGCGCTCACGGCAAAATATCACGGCAAGATGGGCAGATTGTGCGGACCCAGCGGACTCGCCGCCCCGCCGATTATTTAGCGCTCATGGCAAACGGCGCCATGCCCGCACCAACTGTTAAGGCCATCAACCAACAAGAACGGGTGGTGGAGTACGCGATGAATGCGTTGCGGCTTAAATCGGGATCACCCATCGATCACTTTACCCAACGCACCGGCCTGCCTTTGAAACAGCTCACGCAAGCAGCAGAGGAGGCTCAGTCTCGAGGTTGGATAGAGCACTTGGACAGCGGGTCCCTCCGCGCGACGCCGTTAGGCTATCAGTTTCTGGACAGCGTGGTGGCGTCGTTCCTATAGCGTCATATCGATGAAGTGATGGCGGTACTGTTATTGGCGGTGATAAATCAGGTCCCATACGCCGTGCCCCAGTCGCTCACCCCGGGCCTCAAATTTTGTTAGTGGACGATAGTCCGGTCTAGAGACCGCCCTGCGAGGACCGTGAGTGTTGAGCAAAGTAGGCTCTGCTTCTAGCACGTCGAACATATGCTCAACGTAAGGCGCCCAGTCCGTTGCAAGATGCAGGCAACCGCCCGGTCGGAGTCGTGCTGATAACTGCCTAACGAAATCACTTTGAATCAACCGGCGCTTGTGGTGCTTTTTTTTATGCCAGGGATCAGGAAAAAAGACGTGAAATGCGTCAACCGACTCAGGGGCCAGACAGTGCGTGAGTACTTCGACGGCATCTTCCGCGTAAACACGAAGATTATTGACCTCCGCCGTCAACGCCTGAGCCAAAAGGCGACCCACCCCAGGGCGGTGGACCTCAATACCAATGAATTGCGTCGTGGCATCGGCCTCGGCCATTTGCAGGAGGCTGTCCCCCATACCAAATCCCACTTCGACAACGCGTCTGCCCGCAAAACCAAAGGTGGTATCCCACTCTAACGGTCCGGCATCCACCGCAAGGCCCAATAACGGAAAACCTTTTTCCCAGCCGCGCAACTGGCTGGGCGTCATGCGCCCAGCGCGCATCACAAAGCTGCGGATCCTGTTCGCGACTAAGCGCTCGGGAGGTACCACCTGGGGCGGGTTGCGAGAGAGAGAACTTACGCGACCAGTGCGGTACGCAGCTTTTTCAATGCATTCGCTTCGAGCTGCCGAATCCGCTCCGCCGACACGTCATATTCAGCGGCCAGTTCATGCAATGTCGCCTTATCATCGACCAACCAGCGTCGCTCAAGGATGTCTCGACTACGGCCATCCAGATCTGTCAGCGCCACATGAAGCCGGGCAGCGCCGTCCTCAGCAAACTCTGCGGCTTCAACGACCTGACCTGGATCCGCCTGTTCGTCTTTCAGAAAATGTTGTGGCGCCTGCCAAGCGTCCTCATCATCACTGTCTGTCGGCGCATCAAATGCCACGTCACGGCTAGTTAGGCGCCCTTCCATGCGCGTCACTTCGGTCACATCGACCCCTAAATCAGCCGCAATGGTCCGGGTTTCCTCGGCCGAAAGCCAATCCAAGGTTTTCTTTTGGCTGCGAAGATTAAAAAACAACTTACGCTGGGCCTTGGTCGTGGCCACTTTGACGATACGCCAGTTGCGCAAAATATATTCATGCATTTCCGCCTTAATCCAATGCACCGCAAACGACACAAGCCGCACGCCTTTGGTGGGATCAAAACGCTTTACTGCTTTCATCAGGCCAACGTTGCCCTCCTGAATGAGATCTGCCTCTGCCAGACCATACCCAGAATAGCTCCGCGCGATATGCACCACAAAGCGCAGGTGAGCAAGTACTAACTCTCTCGCAGAGTCAACACACTCCTCATAAAACAAACGCTCAGCCAACTCCTTCTCACGCTCTGGCGACAGCAGTGCAATGCCACTGACGGCCTGCACGTACGCCGATAAATTAGCGCCTGGCGCCATATTCAGGATGGCACTATTGGGTACGGCTAATGCGCGCTTTGTCTCAGTCATTTTCTAGCCTCCTATAGGCTCACGGCCTTATTTTAGCACTCTCACCCCGAGAGTGCTAAACCCAAAAAATTACCGATTTTACGGGGAGGAGCGCGACACTAATTGGCGAAAATAGCGCCCTGCGGCCAGCCAAGTACTCAATAACCCGAGCGATCCACCTAGCGCAATCAAGCTGATCGGGTAAAGCACGCCGGGTACGCCCATTTTTTGAGGACTGTCATACAACACAAATAACGTGTTCACCGGCCCTGTCATCCACCACGTCATCACCCCGAGCAACAGCGCAGCCATCAGACCCCCGCCTACGCCATAAAACAGTCCCAGGTACAAAAAGGGCCGTCGCGCAAATGCCGGTGAACCACCGATAAGATGCACCACTAAAATTTCGTCTTTGCGGGCTTCAATGGCCAAGCGCAAGGTATTACCCAACACCAACACCGCTCCCATCAGCATCACCACCCCTAAACCCAGCACCCAACGCCATCCCGCCTGCAATGCCGTCTCTAAGCGCGCGACCCAGCGCGTATCAACAATCACTCGATCCACACGCGGCTGCTCCTGCAAGCGCTGACTGAGCGCCGTCATAACGGTCTCCGACGCGGCGTGCACCGGCATCACGATCAGCGTGTGGGGTAGCGGGTTGCGTGCTAGCGATCCCACTACCGCCGCCAAATCGGTCTGCTGAAGGAACTGAGACAAGGCCAGCTCTCGATCTAACAGCACAACATCATCAATCTCTGACCAGTTCTTCAGGGTGCGCTGTAACTGCTCCGCCACCGCCAACTCGCTATCGCCGGTCAACAACACCGATAATTGTGACGGCCGATCAACACCCCTCGCGACGGCGCTCAGGTTGTCTAAAGTCAGCAGCAGCGTGCTAGGTAATGCTAATGAAATGGCAATCACCAACCAGGTGACACCCGTCACGGCCGGCTGCATAACCAGTTTTTGCCAGCTATTATTGGCGGCAGCGCGGTGCTGTGCGCGCCAAGCCGCCCAAGGGCCCCATCGCTCCGTGTCCCGTTTCTGGGACTGCGTCACGCGGGCTCTCCCTGCGTTAATTGTCCCGCTGCGAGCGTCATCAAGGGATGACGAGATCGTTCGATCAATGACACGTCGTGCGTTGCCACCAGCACGGTGACCCCCACTTGGTTGAAGGCTTCAAACAACGTCATGATTTCAGCAGAGAGCGTTGGATCGAGGTTCCCTGTGGGCTCATCTGCAATCAAAAACTCCGGGCGCGCTACCACCGCCCGTGCAATCGCTACCCGCTGCTGCTCCCCGCCCGAGAGTGCATTCGGATCCGCTCGCTCTTTTGCTAACAGTCCCACCTTATCCAGTGCTGCCCGCACCCTTCGATTCGCTTCTTGGGGAGAAAACCCCGCTATTTCAAGAGGTAACGCGACATTGTCGCGAACATTCCGGTCGAATAGCAGCCGGTGTTCTTGGAATACCACGCCAAACCGACGTCGATAACGGCCTACCGCAGCCCCTTTGATCTGCTCGGTGGATTGCCCCTCGACAAGAATCTGACCGCCAGTGGGCCGATCCAGTAACAATAAGAGCCGCAATAACGTACTTTTGCCTGCCCCGGAGTGGCCCGTGAGCAACGCCATTTCACCATTATCGATCCGTAAATTCAGATTCCGCAGTGCATCCTGCTGCCCAAAACGACGGCTAACGCGGTCGAACTCAATCATCAGGCCTGCTCACTACTGATCATCGAGTAATCCATCCACAAAATCTTGAGCGGAAAAGTCGCGCAAATCTTCCGCTTGCTCACCGATTCCAATAAAGCGGATCGGGCGCTTGAGTTTATTCGCAATCGCAAACAGCACGCCGCCCCTGGCGGTACCATCTAGCTTCGTCACGGCAACCCCCGTGACACCTATGGTCTGGTCGAATTCGACAGCCTGCGAGACCGCGTTCTGACCGGTTCCCGCGTCCAACACCAAGAGTGTTTCGTGTGGCACCGCCGGGTCTTGCTTACGCATGACTCTGACCACTTTCGCCAACTCATCCATAAGATGGGCTTTATTCTGTAACCGCCCTGCCGTATCGGCGATCAAAACATCAACCCCTCTTGCGGAGGCCGCTTGCAGCGCATCGTAAAGCACTGACGCACTATCAGCACCCGTGTGCTGCGCGATCACAGGCACATCGTGTCGCTGACCCCACGCCTCAAGCTGCTCAACCGCTGCGGCCCGGAAAGTATCACCCGCAGCCAGCATGACACTGCGGCCCTGCTGCTGATATCGGTGGGCCAATTTACCAATGGTGGTTGTTTTGCCCGCGCCATTAACCCCCACAACCAAGATGACGAAAGGACGGTGGCCCTCTACTTTTAGCGGTAGTTCTTGATCGATCAGCAACTCCACGAGGGTCTCTTTTAAGGCAGACATGACGGTTTCCGTAGCTGACAGCGACTTCCGATCAAGACGCTGACGCAAAAGCTCGAGCACCCGCGCAGTGGCCTCAAGACCCATATCAGCCATGATCAACTGCTCTTCAAGCGCCTCCATCAGCGCAGGGTCGAGCTGCTTTTTTCCCAAAACCAGACTGGCCAAACCCTCTGATAGCTGAGTGCGACTGCGGCCCAACCCTGTCCGTAACCGCTCAAACATGCCAGGCTCAGCGGTCTCAGCCGGTTTGGCATCGAGTGCTTCACCCCGGTGATCCGCGGCAACAGACGGGCTTGCTGCTGACTCCTCCTGCGGCGCTGCCGGCACGGCGGCAGCCTCTGGGGACGGCTCGCCCGCTAAGACGTCCCGATCCTCGGGTTCCGACCCAGACTCAGTCTTGGCGCGACGCTTGAATAGCTTCATGATTCATCTTTCTCAATTAGGCGGGTCTGACTAGGCGGTGGGGACGCTCTCGATCCTGCCGCAGAGATAGTCTAGCATTCCAAAAATGAGGTACCAGCATGAGTCAACGTGACCGCCCACCGGTTAAACCACAAGTTCGTGTCATCGGCGGAGAGTGGCGTGGTCGCAAGCTCAGCTTCCCGAGTAAGATCAGCCTGAGGCCCACCGCTGATCGGGTACGGGAGACACTATTCAACTGGCTGGCACCCGTGGTGGAGGGCGCCCACTGTCTCGATGTATTCGCCGGATCAGGCGCGCTGGGAATCGAGGCGTTGTCTCGCGGCGCGCAGCGCTGCGATTTTGTCGATACGGATCAGGACGCCATTGACGCCATTGGACAAAGCCTGCGCTCATTGGGTGCCCATGACCGGGCGACGCTGCACAAGTGCGCGGCAGACAAGGTACTCACTGAGGATGCCCGATGGGACATTATTTTTATTGACCCCCCTTTTGAAGCGGGCCTCGGTAATGGTCTCCTCAACCGTCTTGCCGCCTCACAGTGCCTGCAAGACGACGGTCTGGTGTACTTTGAAACACGACGCTCGGCACCTGAAATGGTCCCGGAACAGCGCTATGAGATCTATCGTGAAAAGACAGCGGGCGATGTGTGCTTCCGGCTTCTGCGATATCGGTCGGCATAAGCATGTCACCGTTTGTTCGCCTCTCTAGAGTTGTGTAGTCTGGCGATTCGGCATAACAGGAGCGTCTTGTGCTAACCCATACCGTGGTATACCCAGGTACCTTCGATCCGATCACCAATGGCCACGTAGACCTTGTCGAGCGGGCGGCCAAATTGTTTGAACGCGTCGTCGTCGCCGTGGCAACCAGTGAAAAGAAAACACCCCTATTTTCGCTTGAGGCGCGAGTCGATCTGGCGCAGACAGCACTGCAGCACGTGGACGCTGTCGAGATCGTCCCTTTTAGCGGGCTGCTGGTCGATTTCGTGCGCCAACACGATTCTCACTGTGTGTTACGCGGTCTTCGCGCTGTCGCCGACTTCGAATACGAGTTTCAGCTTGCCAATATGAATCGCGCAATGAGCCCCTCGTTTGAAAGTGTCTTTCTCACGCCCAGCGCAGAGCTCTCCTACATCTCGTCCTCATTGGTGCGAGAAATCGCCGCACTAGGAGGGGATGTCAGTCGCTTTGTTCCCAGTCATGTCGCCGAGGCACTCAAGGGCACCCGACAGTAAGCCCCCCACCAGCGTCACTGACTACCACATCAAGCGCAGGAGGCTAACGCTGGCACTTAGCGCAGAGTACCGTGGCTCTCCCACCCTGACGTATTTCTCGCAGCGATGCGCCACAGACTCGGCACGGCTGTCCGCCTCGGCCATAAACGCGGAGCTGTTGCGCAAAATAGCCCGGTGCGCCGTCGCCGCCGACAAAATCTCTTAGGGTGGTACCCCCAAGGTCAATAGCATCCCCCAGCACTTGCTTAATCGTGGTCGCAAGCACGTCGTAACGCGCCGCCGCAATGCGGCCTGCCGCCCGTGCGGGGTGAATACCCGCCATAAATAAAGCTTCATTAGCATAGATATTACCGACGCCAACAACCACTTTGCCATTCATGACGAACTGTTTGATGGACACCTGCCGCTTGCGA
Organism: uncultured Luminiphilus sp.; assembly: GCA_905478845.1. Classification (GTDB taxonomy): domain Bacteria; phylum Pseudomonadota; class Gammaproteobacteria; order Pseudomonadales; family Halieaceae; genus Luminiphilus. The sequence continues at coordinate 3,218 of CAJQKG010000225.1, read as the reverse complement.
GACTGCTCATATAAATAATGGCCATTGAATGCGTCAGATAGCGGCTCAGGCCCCAGTGAGTCCAATAAGGGATGAGACGCACTTTGCAACCAGTGGAAGCTGCCAAAGCGTCGCGGGTCGTGGTAGCGCAAGCACCATCCATTATCGAGCACAATATCAATATGATCGTGAAACATCGGCGGAGTATCAGCCGGCATCAGCCGCAAGCTGCCCGACATGCCCAAGTGGACCATCAGTGTGCCCCGGTTGGTTTCAAGCAGAAGATATTTCGCTCGCCGGCCGACGCCCAGGAAGTGCGCGCCCACCAAAAGGTTGTTCAGTGCGGGGGGCACCGGCCAACGCAACCTTGGCTCGCGAACGATGACTTGGGCAATCACTCGCGAGGTGATGTGAGGCGCAATCCCGCGGCACGTGGTCTCTACTTCTGGAAGTTCAGGCATATTCCGTGAGGACAGCGCAAATAGCGCCCCTTGCTGGCTATAAACGTGACGGTGGGGACGCTCATGACAACCTGAGGCCTAAACAAAAACCCCGGCCAAGCGCCGGGGTTTCGAGTGTTGAGCCGTGCATGGCACTTACTTAATTTTGGCTTCTTTATAAATGACGTGCTTTCGCGCGACCGGATCATACTTTTTCATTTCAAGCTTATCCGGCATGGTGCGCTTATTCTTGTCAGTCGTGTAGAAATGCCCTGTACCCGCCGTTGAATTCATTCGAATCTTTTCACGCATTGTTAACTCCTCAAACCTTCTCGCCGCGGGCGCGCAACTCGGCCAACACAACATCAATTCCGCGCTTATCGATAATGCGCATTCCTTTAGAGGTGAGCCGTAACGATACAAAACGGTTCTCACTTTCCACCCAGAAACGGTGGTTGTGTAAATTTGGCAGGAACCGGCGCTTAGTGCGGTTCTTTGCGTGGGAAACGTTGTTACCGGTTGCGGGACGCTTACCCGTAACCTGACAGACACGTGACATGAGACTACCCGTGAAGATAAACAAAAGGGCGCGTTTTATACCAGAGGGCCATTGACGGTGCAAGCCATCTGGGGGCAGAGGCCATTGAAGTGTGCAAAAACCCCTGCAAATGCTAGTGTGCTGGCACGTCAGCAACGAGGTGGAACCGATGGGTCTGTTGCACCAGCGGCACATTCTAGTGGCCATCAGTGGGGGTATCGCGGCTTATAAAGGCGCAGAGCTCGTGCGTCTGCTCAAAAAACAGGGAGCCGTTGTCCGGGTGATCCTGTCGCGGGGTGCTAAGGAGTTTATCACGCCGCTCACGTTGCAAGCTTTGTCTGGCGAACCGACGCACAGCGAGCTGCTTGATGAAACGGCCGAAGCCGGTATGGGCCACATTGAGCTGGCCCGCTGGGCAGATCTGGTGGTGATCGCCCCAGGAACGGCAGATGTGATCGCCAGACTCGCTCAAGGCAGAGCAGACGACTTACTGACCACGGTCGCCCTGGCCACACCCGCGCCAGTCGCCGTGGCGCCGGCAATGAACCAACAGATGTGGGCTAACGAAGCGACCCAAGATAACCTTAGGCAACTGGTCGGTCGGGGTATTCAAATTATCGGTCCCGATGCGGGGGAACAGGCCTGTGGTGATGTGGGCCCTGGGCGTCTCCTCGAGCCAGACGCGATCGCGAGCGCACTCGCCGAAAACTTTGAATCACGTCTACTGGAAGGCAAGCACGTGGTGATCACAGCGGGACCCACGGTTGAAGCGATCGACCCTGTGCGTTATCTCAGCAACCATAGCTCAGGAAAAATGGGCTACGCGTTGGCTCGCGCCTGTGCTGACGCCGGTGCACGGGTTACCTTAATCACGGGTCCGGTCACCTTAACCCCTCCAAACCGGGTCGACAGGGTGCCGGTGACCAGCGCGATCGAGATGCATGATGCCGCAATGCGCTGTGCATCAAACGCCGATATCTTTATCGGTGCGGCGGCGGTGGCCGATTATCGACCCGAGTCCTCTGCACCGGAGAAACTAAAAAAAACAGCGGGGGAAAACCGGGTGATCTCACTCGTCCAAAACCCCGACATCGTTGCCGCTGTGGCAGCACTGGCGCAACGGCCTGCCCTCGTCATCGGCTTCGCGGCCGAGACAACTGAACTCATCGCTCATGCTCGTGAAAAACGACACCGAAAAGGGCTGGACTATATCGTTGCCAATGATGTCAGCGATCCGGAGACCACCTTTGGCTCTGACCAAAACGCGGTACACCTGATCAGTGAGCATGAAGCGCATTATTTGCCGCTGGCAACCAAGCAGGTGATTGCGGAGCGCATTATTAGCCTGGTCGCACATCACCTTGGTTCAACAAGCCCAACATCAGGCTAAGTTCCAACCAGGCCGATTTGGCGAACTGCGGCATCTTCACATTGCGTTTACGGATCGCCCGCATCATGCTCTGCGCTGCGTGACAGCACGAGAACTCAGACCATGTCCTTAAATCAAGGCGAGGCGGGGAACTTTGCGCGAATCCTGACGGAATCGCTGCCTTACATCCAACGCTTCACCGGAAAAACCTTCGTCATCAAGTTTGGTGGCAACGCCATGACCGACCCCGAACTCCACGAGAGTTTCGCGCGGGATGTCGTCTTGATGAAGCTCGTTGGTATGAACCCTGTCGTCGTTCATGGCGGCGGTCCGCAGATTGGTCAGCTACTGGAGCGTCTCAATATCGAAACGGAGTTCGTTGACGGTATGCGGGTGACCGATGAGCGAACGATGAATGTGGTGGAAATGGTACTCGGCGCCTCGGTGAATAAAGAAATCGTGGACAGTATTCACCGCAATGGCGGGCGGGCTATCGGTATTACCGGCAAAGACGGCCAACTGATCCAAGCGCAGAAGCTGTCAGGACAATGGGGGGCAAACGGTCAACCGGATATTGGTCAGGTCGGCGAAGTCTCTAGTATCGATACAGATCTGCTCTCTGTGCTTCGCGAAAGTGATTATATTCCGATTATTGCGCCGGTCGCAGGCGGGCCAGATGGGCAAACTTATAATATTAATGCTGACCTTGTCGCCGGCAAGCTGGCCGAGGTGCTTCAAGCAGAAAAACTGATACTGCTCACCAACGTGTCCGGTCTCTTGGACGCTGCCGGAAAAACCCTCACCGGGCTGTCCACCGAGCAGGTGCAAGAGCTCATTGCGTCTGGTGTCATTCACAGCGGCATGCTGCCCAAGATTCAGTGTGCGTTGTCAG
>CAJQKG010000224.1 GCA_905478845.1 uncultured Luminiphilus sp. | reverse complement strand
ATCAACACAATCAGTTTCTTTAATCGCGGCATCGACATTGTTTTTTAAAGGAATCGTTTTACCACCACGAACCCCCTCGTCAGCGGTGATGACCAGCTGACAGGCAGCATCGTTGATGCGATCTTTTAAGGCCTCAGGGGAGAACCCACCAAATACGACGGAGTGAACGGCGCCGATGCGGGCACAGGCTAGCATGGCAAAAGCGGCCTCTGGGATCATGGGCATGTAAAGGCATACGCGATCGCCTTTTTTGATCCCACGGCGCTTTAATACATTGGCGAACCGGCAGACGTGGCTTTTGAGTTCCTGATACGTAAAAGACTGACTGTCATCGGGTTGATCACCTTCCCACACAATGGCGGTTTGATCCGCTCGGTCGGGCAAGTGTCGGTCAATACAGTTCACCGAGACATTGAGCTGGGCGTCGACAAACCAGCGCGCCTGTCCAGAGTGGAGATCATTGTCTGAGACCTGACGCCAGGGCTTGTGCCAGCTCAGCAGTGCCTCGGCTTGAGCGGCCCAAAAGGTATCCGGGTCTTCGATCGACTGCCGATAGAGGGCGGCGTAGCCCTCTGGTGTGATGTGCGCATCACTGAAATGTGCTGGTATGGGATACAAAGCTGATTCAGACATGGGGTCCGGCCGATTTGAAGACGACTGCGATAGTAGGCGACAGGCCCACGGACGACAAGCGGCCTCCTGACTTTGGGTTTACTCTGGTCGATGGCGTCCAGGTGGCTGGCGAGGCGGGGAGGGGAGGGGGCAGACAGTGCGCTGGCGTACTGCGCTGATTTATACTGCCGACTGAATGCAATGACAAGAATAAAGGGAGCTCAGCATGGGTGAGCCTGTCAGCCAACAGACTCGTGAGATCTATTGGCGTGAAAATCGACGATTGATGCTTATTCTGGGCTTCTTTTGGTTTGTGGTGAGTTTGGGATGTGGCGTGTTGTGGGTGGAGCCACTGAATCATATTCAGATGGGTGGCTTTAAGCTCGGGTTCTGGTTTGCTCAGCAGGGCGCGATTTATAGCTTTATCCTCTTAACCTTTATTTACGCGCTGGCAATGGCACGCCTCGAGAAACGCCTCGGACTCGAGGAGCCAGACGAATGAGTCTGACCGAGACAACCTACTGGGTGGTAGGGGCCTCATTTGCCCTGTACGTTGTGATTGCCATTCGTTCTCGAGCGAGCACGACGCAGGAGTTTTATGTCGCGGGGAAAGGTATCCATCCGATCGCAAACGGGATGGCCACAGCCGCGGATTGGATGTCGGCTGCCTCCTTTATTTCGATGGCGGGGCTCATTGGGCTGTCTTATAACGGCTACGGTGGTTCCGTGTTCTTGATGGGCTGGACAGGCGGTTACGTGCTCTTAGCGATGTTAATCGCGCCTTACTTGCGAAAGTATGGAAAGTTCACCGTGCCGGAATTTATCGGTGACCGATACTACTCCAACACCGCGCGCATCGTCGCTGTGCTGTGCCTCATTATTTGCTCCGTGACCTATGTGATTGGGCAGATGAAAGGGATCGGTGTCGCTTTTTCGCGCTTTCTAGAAACGGATTACGAGACAGGCCTGCTCTCGGGCATGGTGATTGTTTTTTTCTACGCGGTACTGGGGGGTATGAAGGGAATCACTTACACGCAGATCGCACAATTCTGCGTGCTGATTTTTGCCTACACCGTACCGGCGATATTCATCAGCTTGCAATTGACCGGGCAACCGATTCCACAGTTGGGGTTGGGAGGGACGCTAGCTGATGGCAGTTATCTCCTGCACAAGCTGGACCATATCTTGTTGGATCTTGGCTTTCAGGAATATACCACTGCGCTCCGAGGCAGCACGTTAAATATGGCGGCTTTCACGGCATCTTTGATGATTGGTACGGCGGGTTTGCCGCACGTTATTATTCGTTTTTTTACGGTTCCTACCGTGCGTGCTGCACGAACGTCTGCGGGCTGGGCACTCCTTTTTATTGCGATCCTGTATACGACAGCGCCGGCTGTTGCGGCGATGGCACGACTGAATATCATTCAAATACTCGAGCCTGAGACCGGGCAGGCTTTGCTGATTGAGGAGCGCCCAGCTTGGTTTAAAAACTGGGAGCGCACCGGCTTGCTCGAGGTTGAGGACAAAAATGGGGATGGGCGTATTCAGTACCATGCTGACCCCAATCGTAACGAGTTGGTGAAGCTCGATAACGATATTCTTGTTTTAGCGAACCCTGAGATCGCTAATCTGCCTAATTGGGTGATCGCTTTGGTGGCGGCGGGCGGTCTGGCAGCGGCGCTGTCGACAGCGGCGGGATTGTTGTTGGCGATTTCGTCGGCCATCTCTCACGATCTGCTAAAGCGCACCTTGATGCCGCAAATTACTGAACGACAGGAGCTGATGGCTTCCCGGCTTGCCATGTCGCTGGCGGTATTGGGAGCAGGTTATTTGGGTTTGAATCCGCCGGGGTTTGCTGCCGGTACGGTGGCGTTGGCCTTTGGACTGGCTGCCGCCTCGTTATTTCCAGCGCTTTTTCTGGGGATATTTTCTCAGCGCGTCACGCGAGAAGGCGCGATTCTGGGAATGCTGTCGGGTATTAGTGTCACTCTGATGTATGTTTTTCAGCACAAGGGCATTATGTTTATTCCGGGTACAAGTTTTCTGGGCGACCTCTCCCCTAACTGGTTTTTTGGGATTGAACCCAATGCTTTTGGTGTTGTAGGCGCGATGGTCAACTTTGCCGTTACGCTCACCGTGACCCGCTTTACGCCGGCGCCGCCGGACGAGGTAAGGCGTTTGGTTGAGCGTGTCAGGGTACCGGTATCGTGAGGCGACGACCGTCTCAGGGCATGGATTACCTTGCAGCGCTGATCTGAATATTATCGATCAGTCGCGTTTTTCCTAAAGTGGCTGCCACGAAAAGTGCGCAGTCACGAGACAAGTCTGTCGCGGTTTGCAGCGTTTGCAGTGATCTGAGCTCTAAATAGTCCACCTCGAAACCTGCCGACGCGAGATCGTCTGATGCCTGCGACAGCGTGTTTTCAAAACTGACCGTTGCAGTGCCTTGCAGCGTTTGTGAGCAGTCTTGAAGGGTCTCCCATAGGCGAGGAGCTATCTGACGCTCCACCGCCGTTAGATATTGATTGCGAGAGCTCAGGGCTAATCCATCGCTGGCGCGTGAGGTGAGCCCCTGCTGAATATCGATGTTGAGACTCAGGTCCGTCACCATTTTTTGGATGATCAGCAGCTGTTGCAAATCTTTTTCACCAAAGACGGCGATATCGGGTTGTACTAGTCGAAAGAGTTTATACACGACGGTGCAGACACCGTCGAAGTGTCCGGGCCGCTTTGCGCCGCAGAGCGGTTCACTCAAAAGTGGGACATGGATAGCGGTGTGTGCCTGATCTCCCTGCGGATAGATATCAGCAATGCCGGGCGTAAACACCACGTCAACGCCCTCCTTTTTGAGGGCCAAAATATCGGCATCGATGGTGCGCGGGTAGGTGGCTAAGTCTTCCCCTTTGCCAAATTGCATCGGGTTAACAAAGATCGAGACGACGACGAGGTCGGCCTCTTCTTTGGCTTGACGAACTAAGGAGAGATGGCCGTCATGGAGATTGCCCATGGTCGGGACCAATGCGACACGTGACTGCCCACGAACTGGGTCGAGGTAGTCTCGTAGCGCGTCATTATCCGAGACGACGATCATGCCGATCCTTAGGAGTACGTGTGCTCTTCTTGTGGATATTCTCCCGACTTCACCGCGCGCACAAAGGCAGCGAGCGCGTCTTGTATCGAGTCGGCGCCCTGCATGAAGTTTTGCACAAATTTAGGCGCACTTTCCGTCATGCCTAGCATGTCGTGTAACACCAGCACCTGCGCATCAGTGCCTCCTCCTGCTCCGATGCCAATGACCGGGATATCCAGTTTTGACGAGATGTCACCGGCGAGCTCCGCGGGGATGCATTCTAAGACCAGTAGGCTAGCGCCCGCATCCTGAATTTCGACCGCGTCGGCAAGGATAGACTTCGCCTCTTTTGGAGTGCGACCTTGAACGCGGTACCCGCCAAATACATTGACCGATTGAGGCGTTAACCCAAGGTGCGCGCAAACGGGAACGCCCCGCTCGACCAGCCTGTGAATGCTGTCACTGAGCCAAGTTCCACCTTCTAGCTTGACCATCTGGGCGCCAGACTGCATCAATTGAGTGCTGGCATGCAGGGCATCATCGGCATTGGAAAAACTCATGAAGGGTAGGTCAGCCACAATCAGGGAGCGAGGTTTCGCGCGCGCAACACACTCCGTGTGGTACACCATTGCATCGAGTGATACCGGAATAGTCGTTTCATGGCCCTGTAACACCATGCCGAGAGAATCACCGACCAGTATCGTCTCTGCGCCTGCCTCGCTGGCCAGCCGCGCGAACGTGGCATCGTACGCGGTGATCATCACAAATTTGTCACCGGACGCTTTCATCGCGTCTAGCGTGCTAATGGTGATTCGTTTTGTCATTGGGCTGACTCCAGGCCGCTCACAAAGAGTCGGAATTCAGCTAAAAAAAGTCGGGTTAAAATAATGGCGTCCCTTCTTAATGTTCAGCATATAGTCAACGAGTTGCTCATAATCCCTGTCACTCTCTGCGAGGTCAATATCGTTGGCATTTACAATAAGCAGAGGCGCCGCATCGTAGTAGAGAAAGAACTCACTGTACACCTCATTCAGTTGTTCTAGGTACAACCGGTCGATCGATTGTTCGGCGTCGATGCCGCGCTTACCGATGCGCTCTAGTAAGCGCTCAGGGTTCGCTTGCAGGTAGATCACTAAATCGGGTGTGGGGCTTTCGACCTGCATTTTCTCATAAACCTTGTCATAGAGCGCGTATTCTGCGGGCTCTAGGTTGACGCGAGCAAACAGCGGATCTTTTTCGAGGATAAAGTCGGTGACGCGCGTGCGCTCAAACATATCGCGTTGTTTTATGTCGGTAATTTTCTGGACCCGCTGAAAAAGAAAGAAGAGCTGTGTCGCCAGGGCAGTTTGTTCTCGGTTTTGGTAGAACCGCTCTAGGAAGGGATTCATCTCCGCCTCTTCCAGCAGCAGGTCGTATTCGAAGGTCTCCGCAATTTTGCGCGCCAGGGTTGTTTTACCCACGCCTATGGGACCTTCAATCGCAATAAAGGCCGGCACCGTGCGGCCGCGAAGCGCTAAGCCTGATGAGGGTGATCGCTCCAACAAAGAAGCGCCTCCTCTAACGATTGTCACTGAGGGAACTCACACAATACGCTAATCGTCTGTTGCGTGCATCGCGACAGTAGCGTCTTAAGGGGGGGCTGGCCGGGCATCACATAATCCGTGCCGAGCAGTTCACTCAGGGGGTCTAGTACAAAGCGCCGCTCGTGAGCGCGAGGGTGCGGCAAGATCAGTGCGTCAGTAGCGATCACCGCGGTCCCGTAAAGGAGCAAATCGAGGTCTATGCAGCGTTCGCCCCAGTGCCGGAGCCGCTTTCGGCCCATCGCGGTCTCGATATTGAGCAGTGTGGTGAGCAGCTCGTGGGGTGATAATGAGGCTGTGAAGCCTGCAACCGCGTTGTAGAAATGGGGTTGGTCTTGTGGGCCTTGGGGAGACGAGATGTAAACCTTGGAGAGGCCTGTCGCAGATAAATCGGCCTGTGCTGTGAGATGCTGGTAGGCCTCTGACAGTCGGTCTAAAGGATCATCGATATTCGATCCCAGGCCAATAAAAACCTGATTCATGGGGCGCGTACGTTGCCTCGCGGTCTGCGCCGTCGCTTGGGCTGATCGTCTCGACGTGGTCTGGCACTGCCGACCAAGTCAGGATGCTCCTTTTGTTGCGCCGTCCAAAAGTCACTGCACTGACGCCCTAAGTTACCCGCTTCTTCTCGCAGTAACCGCAGATCAAATGCGGCCCTAAACCATCGCCTAGCGAGGAGATCCGTAATCTTTTTGGGTTGCATGCGTTCGAGGCGGGGCTGTAAATCCCAGATGTCGCGCATGGCTAATGAGAATCGCTTTGGAATCGTGAGATGCTGGCAGGCGCTGTGGACCACTTGCTGGCCCGCGCTATGGATGGCTTGCGTGGTGGGTTCTCCGCCGTTTTCCAGACTCGATGCCAGTTTCTCGACGGCAGGCCAATAGAGTGCGGCGAGCAGGAAGGCGGGGGTGACGGGCCGTCGATCAGCGACCCGCTGGTCGGTATTGCTCATGGCACGCATCTGTAATGTCGCGGACTGCTCCCCATAGAGCGTCTCGGCAATCCCATCGCCCATCAGTAGGGCGATCAGTTCATGGTGCTTGAGTAAGGTAAAGGTGGGGGCGGAAAACCCATTCATGAAGAGCTTGAGCCACTCATCAAATAATCGCGCCGAGGGGATGTCGCTCAGCATTAACCGAGTCTCTGCGATAGCAGCCTCGGTATCGGCTGCCAGATCAAACTGTAAGCGGGCACTGAAGCGCAATACCCGTAGCATTCTCACGGGGTCTTCTCGGTACCGTTCCTCTGGAACCCCAATCACCCGGATCATCCGGGCTTGGATATCTGCGGCGCCATTGAGCTGATCAATGAGCGTGTTGGACGAGGTGTCGTAGTAGAGCGCGTTGATGGTGAGATCTCGGCGCAGCGCGTCCTCGTCGAGCGTTCCGTACACGTTATCGCGCAATAACCGACCTGATTCGCTTGCCTTTGAATCTTGTCCCGATTGCGCCACGGCATGATTACCGCGAAAGGTGGTGACTTCAATAATTTCGCCACCTGAGCGGACATGAACGATTTGGAAGCGTCTGCCGACAATACGAGCGCTACGAAAGCACTGTTTAATTTGCTCTGGCGTCGCATTGGTGGCGACGTCAAAGTCTTTGGGACGTTGCCCTAACAGCAAATCGCGGACAGCACCGCCCACTACATAGGCGGAAAATCCAGCGTCTTGAAGCCCCTTCACGACTTTTGTGGCGCCATGCGAGAAGTCAGAGCCCGTGAAGGGAACGGCTTGTGTCTTTTTGGTCAAAGTTTGGTCACTCTGTTCATCATCCCAGCAGTAGGCAAAAGCGCATAAGATCGCGATGATGGCTTAAGAAGCGATGATACCTGTTACCGCATTTCCGGTCGGAGCGGTATGGTAGCTGAAGTGGCGGTGTCTCGCTATGCGGAGGGGTCTGAACAGGGCCTGAGTCGGGTCTGAGCTGGGTCTGAATAGGGTCTGAATAGGGTCTGAGCTGGGTCTGAATAGGGTCTGAATAGGGTCTGAATAGGGTCTGAATAGGGTCTGAATAGGGTCTGAATAGGGTCTGAATAGGGTCTGAATAAATTATCTGGATCTATAACGAAACATGGGGAAGTCTCCTTCCCCACCCAGGTCCGTTATGACGTCGTTTTTATTATTAGGCCGTTTATTGTTATTTAGGCTCTGAGCACTAACCTGCAGGTACTATGCCACCGTGAGAAAACCCATATAAAACATAGGGATAATATTTTTTTTGCACAGGCCACAGTGTATTGCCTCCCCTAAAGTGTTACGGAAGTGCACCAAGGTGTTACGAAATTGCATTCATTCCGTGAGGCTTAGTCGTCCCCCGTGGGCTTATTGCGTGGCATGCCAAATCGTTGCCTTCGCTCCCATAGCGATTTGCGGCTAATACCCAGCTTTTGCGCGAGTTCGGTTTCGTTCATAGCGTCTTGATGCTGGAGCACAAAACGCTGAAAGTAATCCTCTAACGATAACTCATCGGCCGAATCGTCGATCACCTTCTCAGCTGCTCGATCAGGGGCGATTGCGCATTCAGGCAAGCCCATATCAATGGGTAAATCGAGTTCTAGCAGCACCTCGTCAGACATGATCAAGGCGCGTTCCACCGCATTTTGCAGTTCCCTGACGTTGCCAGGCCACGTGTGATGATTAATCATTTTCAAGCTGTTTTTGGAAAATGCCCGAGCAGGCACGCCCAGCTTGTCTGCCAGATGAACGGCGAACCAGTCGGCCATGGTGGCGATGTCGTTACCGCGCTCCCGCAAGGGGGGAATGTCCAGCCGCAAGACATTGATGCGATAATACAGATCTTGGCGAAATTCATTGCTTTGCGCCAGCTCATCCAAGCGGCGATGCGTCGCGCAAATCAACCGAATATTGACCTTGGTGCTTTTGACAGCACCAATGCGGCGAATTTCACCTTCCTGAATAAACCTCAGTAGTCTCGCTTGTGCGGCCAGCGGCAGCTCGCCAATCTCATCGAGAAACAAGGTACCGTCATTCGCCGCCTCGATTAAGCCCATCCGAGCGCTTGTGGCACCCGTAAAGGCGCCTTTTTCATAGCCAAATAGCTCGGATTCAATCAATGTTTCGGGGATGGCGGCACAGTTGACTGTCACCATGCTGTGGTCATTACGTGCACTGGCCGCATGCAGTTGTAGGGCGACTAACTCTTTTCCTGTGCCGGTTTCCCCGACAATTAAAGCGGTCGAGTCGGTTTTGCCAATCCGATAAATCGACGACTGCAGATCGTGCATGGCGCGACAGTGCTCGGGATGAAAGTAGCGCTCTGCTGTACTTGCGCCGAAGGCTGTTTGTTGTGCTTCGCAGGTTGCCTGCACCGATTGCGCGATGTCGATGGCAGGCAGGGAGCGATCCAGTACGTCTGTGGCACCCGCTCGCATTGACTCGACGACGCGCTCTGTAGAGGGATCATTGAGCAAGGCGACCACTGGTGTTGGCCACAGCGCCTGTTTCAGCGCGGCCAATTCAGTCGCCTCGCTATGATGGCCGAGCACCACTAGGTCACAGTCTGGTCGCGACTGATAAATCTCCTGTGCATCCGAAGCTTGCTCGGGTATGACGGCAATACTGCAGTCCGAGAGTGCTGCCTCTAACGCCTTGCGCACCGCTGGATCATCTTCTAGTAGCCGAATTTGCATAGACGTGCTCAGGTGGTGACCGATCTCTCTATGTTACCGGTCAAGTATCACCTTGCGAGTGAAAAAGTAACACTTACGAGCATTGTGCAGGGGGCACTGGCGGGCTCCATTGGGCGATAGCATGTTCGAGAATCTCTTGAACGTTGCGTGCCGATGCCGGCGGTGGCGCTTGATGAAGCTGCTCCAAGCACTGACGCAGATTATTCGCCGCTTGGTCCAGATTAACCTCCGACGCGCCGTTTTGCTTACTGAGTTTGTGACCGTCAGCGCCATACAAGAGCGTGACGTGGGCGTAGTGAGGGGAGCTGAGCCCCAAAGCGGCTTGCAGCCAGCGCTGGCGATGAGTGGAGTCAAGTAGGTCCTCTCCGCGCACAATGTGGTTGAAGTGCGGCAGCGCATCATCGATCGCGGCGGCCAGTTGGTAAGCGAACAAGCCATCACGACGCTTGACGATGAAATCTTCGGGGAGTGCCTCGACAGTGACGACTTGAGGCCCGAGGAAGGTGTCTTCAAAGTCGGGGAGTAGCGATCGATCAACCGATACCCTGACGCTGTGGGCGGCATCGTCGGGATGCTGTTTACTGACACACGCTTGGCCGCAGGTGCCTGTTTTTTTGAGATCGGCGCGGGTACACCGGCAGCGAAAGAGCGTTCCCGACTGCCAAAGTTGTGCCAGCGCGCGTTCGAAGGCGTCAGCAGATTGGGATTGATAAATGACTTGGCCGTCCCAAAGTAGTCCATGTGCTCTGAGCGCAGCCAAGATGCGCTCGACGCTGCCTGCTACTGCCCTCGGCGGGTCAATATCGTCGATCCGTAGCTGCCAGGAACCCCGATGGTGTCGTGCATCTAAGAAGCTGGCTAACGCAGTGTAAAGCGACCCCCTATGCAGGGGGCCAGTGGGGGAGGGGGCAAAGCGACCCCGGTACGGGGAAGGGGTCGCCTCACTGGAAAGGGCAGTTACCCCAATTCCTGACGCTCCTTAATTTCGGCAAGCGTTTTGCAGTCGATGCAAAGGGTGGCAGTAGGTCGGACCTCTAGTCGCTGAACGCCAATCTCGACGCCACACGCATCGCAGTATCCATAGTCATCGTTTTGCAAGTTTTCTAAGGTAGTGTCGATTTTCTTGATTAATTTTCGTTCGCGATCGCGAGTGCGCAGCTCAAGGCTAAATTCTTCTTCTTGGGTGGCCCTGTCAGCGGGGTCAGGAAAATTGGAAGCCTCATCCTTCATGTGCGTTACGGTGCGCGACACTTCGTCCACCAGTTCTCCCCGCCATTGCAGCAATAGGCCTCGGAAATGCTCGATTTGTTCATCGTTCATGTAGCTCTCGCTACGACTAGGCTTGTACGGCTTAAAATCGTCGAACTTTTGAAGTGCGCCGACTGCTCTCGCTACTTTTGGTCCCGGCACTCGCGCTGCGGTTTTCTTGGCGGGCGCTTTTTTAGCGACGGCCTTCTTTTCAGCAGGTACTTTCTTGGCGGGCGCTTTTTTAGCGACGGCTTTCTTTTTAGCAGGTGCTTTTTTGGCGGGCGCTTTTTTAGCGACGGCTTTCTTTTTAGCAGGTACTTTTTTGGCGGGTGCTTTTTTAGCGACGGCTTTCTTTTTAGCAGGTGCTTTTTTGGCG
>CAJQKG010000223.1 GCA_905478845.1 uncultured Luminiphilus sp. | reverse complement strand
ACAAGTTGTCAGCAAAATGTAGAAAAATGGTGGGCCCAGTAGGACTTGAACCTACGACCAATCGATTATGAGTCTGAGGGCCGCTCTAACGTCTCGACCAAATCACGGAAAGCGCCGGCATTTTCTGCACTCAATGACATGAGCGTGCGATGTGCCGCCAGCACCTGCTTTTTGATTTCGCCCTCTTCACACGCCACAGCCGGAATTTCCTCGATACCTGCATTGGCATCACACGATTCGTTACGACGCTCAAACAATTGGTCAAACCCCATGGTGTCGAGCAAACGATTGATGCTGGGGTTGGTACTGAAGATTGCGGGGCAAAAAGCAAATTGTGCTTTGGTTTGAATCGCCAGCTGCGCCAGCATCCCCAGCGTCGTGCTATCGAGCCCGTCGGCCTCGGTCACGTCTACCCACACGCTGACAAAATTTGGCTCAGAAAACATCGACTGAAAGTACTGATCCAGCGCGGTACACATTGTCAGCCGGACATCCCCCTCTAACTTAAGGACGTGTGCGCCATCATTTGAGGCCGCAGAAATTCGACAGTGGCTCATCCGACTCCCCGGCTGATAAACAATCCAGCGATATCATCAGCCAGATCATCCGAGGTGACATCGCCCAAACTTAGTCGCCGAATCAGATCTCCGGGCTTTTCCAGTGAGCCGCTGATGCGGCTCAGCAGGGTTTTCTCTCGCTCGATCAAGTCGACCTCATCGATTGTCTCGAGCACCCCATCAGACATAAGTACAAGCATAAAGGTCTCGGGGAGGGCCATCGTTTCGAGTTGATAGGTTGCCTCTGGAGTCAGGCCGACGGGCATGCCCTCCCCTGCTAAGTATTGCGACTGGCCCGGTGTCATCAATACGGGCTTGGGTAAATGACCCGCCACCGAGTATTGCAGTGTGTGCGTCTCGAAATCGAGACATCCCACCACCATGGTGGCGTACTTATTAACATGCAGTTCCAGCAACTCACTGTTTGCCAGCGAGAGCATCTCGATAGGATCGATGACGGTGGTGTCATTGCGGCGCAGATAATCGGAGCGCTTGCGAGCGAATAGATTCTTTAACAACACCGTGGCAAACGCCGAGGAACTCCCATGGCCGGACACATCTGCCAAAAAGAAGACTACCTTGCTCTGATCCACATTGAAATAATCGGTAAAGTCGCCGCTGAGATACAGCGATGGCAAAATGCGATGGCTGAACCAGTACTCACCTGCACGCAAAGATTGCCCAGGAAACATTGCCTTTTGAACCTGACGACCTGCCGCTTGATCCTGCTCCAGAATGCGCAAAGAGTGGCTGAGTTCGGTGTTAGCCTTCGCTAAATTCTCGTTGGTTTCGACCAGTTCACGTTGTAATTGGCGATGGTGCACGCTCCGCTCAATGGCGCGGCGCACTAACCCCGGTTTTTCCGAAGGGGTCACAAAAAAACTGGCCGCCCCCAGACCCAATGCCGTCGTCATGCTGTCCATATCGCGATGGTCACTCACTGCCAATACCGGCACTTGCACGTCGAAGGTGCGCATGGCGCGGCGCACAGAGGCCCAGGAGACGTTCAATAACTCAACATGGCAGATGACACAGTCCCACGGACTGTCAGGGCCTAATACCGCCTCCAGATCAGGTGCCTCAGTGGTGACCTCGTAACGGTGGTGCGGGTCATCGAGCGCGGCAAGCAACGCGGCGGCGCGATCGAGTTGATCATCAACGACTAGGACAGCGCCCGCGGGTATCATTGTGTGAACACTGCCAACGGGGGCGGCGGCTGGCTAGAAGGCATCCTCATCCCAGTCGCTGTCGAACTCAGAAAAATCGTCCTTGACCTGCCCGCCGGCATCGAGCACTGCACGGCGCTGCAAATACACATCGCGGAAGAAAACATAGCGATCGCCGCTCATGACCTGTTCCGCGTCGAGTAGACCGGCGCGTAAGTCGATCAAGTTAAATACGCGAAGACCCCAATAAGCCTCGTCATTAAACATTTGCCCTGTCGGTGACATAAACGCATCGATGGCGGACCCTGACGCCGCCCGGACAGTACTGGGCCCGATGAACGGCAACATCACGAAGTTGCCCTGAGGCACACCCCATACAGACAAGGTGTGACCAAAGTCGGTCTCATAGCGCGGTACGCCGGCCTGCGAAGCAACGTCGAATAAACCCAAAATACCGATCGTGGAGTTAGTAATCACACGAACGGTATTGTTCAACGCCTCCTCGATGCGACCCTGTAACAGGGCATTCAGCACACCATTGAAGTCATAAAAATTACTAAAGAAATTATTGGTCCCCACGCGGACGAATTGCGGCATGATGAAATCGTAGCCGGTCGCGATGGGCTTAATGATGAGTCGGTCAGCGCCGTCGTTAAACTCAAACATCCAACGGTTGTAACCCTGCCACGGGTCATCTGAATCGGTAGCCGCGGCGACGCTCATCGACAGCAGCATACTCACGCACATCATCACGACCGCACGTAATGATCTGGACCGCCATGATGCGGAAGCAAAAGGCGAATATTGTTTGGTGGACCGCAACATACTGAGGCGCTCTGAGCTGCTAGCTTCTGAGATTTTAACGCTATTAGTCGGGGAAGGCTATTGACTGAGTCGATTTCTCGCGCTCATCGTGGGTGCTGGTCTATCCACCGCTGCACTAACTGCCACTGCTGCTCAAGCCGTTTATTCGACACGGGTAAACGCGTTTTCATCTGCTGGGCAAACAAAGACACGCGAAACTCCTCGAGCATCCATCGATATTGATGTGCCTCGGCAGAGAGACGAATCAGCCCCGGATAGGCGGCCTGCGCTTGGTCAAGACGTTCACGCCAGGGTAACAGCGTCTGGACGGCTTTCTGATCTTTCAGATACTGGCCATTGAGGCGCGTCATTCGGTGCTCTGCCGCACTGGCGTAACGCGGAAATTGCCGCAACCAATCGCTGCTGGCGTAGCGCACGGTCTCACTGAGTAATAAAGTTTGAACACCCTGCCAACAGTCGCGCTGGCTATCTTCATAATCGCGCTCAGCTAAGCGTGCAGAGACGGTCCGCGCTGTCGTCCACGTCTTCAGCGCTTCGGCTAATGCCTCCCCCAGCGCCATCGCCTCTGGGTACCATACACCTCGCAACGCATCGAACCAGTCTTTAAACGCCGCTTCTGCTCGGGGGGGCTCAAGCCCAATCAATGCATTATGAGCCACCGCCGCAATGGTATCGTCCGCCAAACGCTTGCGATCGAGCTCCAGCGCCGCAAAAGCAAGGACCAGATCATTACCTGAGAACAATGCTTTACGGAGGGATTTCACGACCTGACTGGCCTGTTTCATAGCGAGTGCGACGATACCGTCCTCGTGAGCCAATCGCGCCTCGCCCGGATAATCGAGTAGGCGAACTGCCAGCCCCGAGGGCTCAACGACTAGCGCTGGATGCGCCACCACCTCGAGACCCGCTGCCTTTGATCGCGACATCTCGGGTAACGCACCAAAATCCCAACGCTCCACATTATGGCGTTCGAGGGGGTCGGTTTTTGGGGTGGTGGGACCGCGCGCTTCATCAGACCGAAATTCAGCCACCAGCGCCGCCATATCACGACCCTGCCCCAGTAACTTGCCCTCAACATCCACGACGCGCACGTTCATGCGGTAAAACTCTTCTAGCTGTCCCAACTGCCAATCAGCAGGATTCACCTGCACACCCCGTTGGCGCTTGAGTACCTTAGCGAGCGCGCTGCACAAATCCGTATCGTCGGGTGTTAAGTCAGTGAGCGCAGCATCGACCACATCAGGCGCAGGCACCAGCTGCTTGCGTAACGCTTTGGGCAGGCCTTTGATTAACGCCACACATTTATCGCGCAGCAATCCGGGCACCAACCAATCCAGTAGGTAGCGCGGAGCACGATTGAGCAACGGCAACGGGATGGTGATGGACACACCATCGTTTTGTCTGCCCGGTTCAAACTGATAACGCAGATGATAATCCACCCCCTGCCACTGCAGGGTCGGGGGAAACTGTGCCTCTACCTCAGTACCCGGATCACGCACCAGTATCTGCTCGCGCTTGAGCAATAAACTCTGTTCTCTGGACGGATCTTTTTTGAGCCACTTGATGAGCGAGCTCATTCCCACGCAATCGGCTCCAAGCCGCTCACTGTAAAAAGCAACCAGTGCCTCTTCCTCGATCAACAAATCACGACGCCGGGTGCGCGATTCCAGCTCCTCAACAGAATGGGTCAACGCCACGTTCTCCTTCAAAAAAAAGGGCGGTCTCATGACGTTACCGGGCACCAGTGCCTCGCGAAT
Organism: uncultured Luminiphilus sp.; assembly: GCA_905478845.1. Lineage (GTDB taxonomy): Bacteria > Pseudomonadota > Gammaproteobacteria > Pseudomonadales > Halieaceae > Luminiphilus. Next base: position 5,330 of record CAJQKG010000223.1, on the reverse strand, counting down.
AAAAATCTCTCGGGACGCTTTAGGGTCAATATCACCAAAGTGCACGCGCCGCCCGTCGCTGATGGTCAGGCCAAACAGCGTGATGCGTTCCTTGGCCATGACGCGTCCACTGCGCCGCTGCCACGCAGGCTCGTACTGATGGCGCTTTAAAACGTGCGGATTGATCTGTAGCAGCCAGTCAGGTTCAATCGCTGCGCACTGCCGCGCGAAGACTTGTGATGTTTCGACAATCTCTCCAGCCACCAGCCATGGCGGCGGCTTTTTATACTGGCTTGAGCCGGGAAACAGCATGACTTTGCGGTTGCGCGTTGCATTGAACTGCTTGCCCTCGTCACGCTGGGCAACATTGCCGAGTAAACCCGCGAGTAACGCACGGTGAATCGCCTCATAGACCTCATCGACCGGTAACTGTGGCGGCACACGAAATCCGAGCTGCCGACAAGCGATCACCAGCTGCGAGTGGATTTCGCGCCATTCGCGCATGCGCATAAAAGCGAGGAATTCTCGCTGGCACAGTTTTCGAAGTTGGTTTTGGCTGAGACTTTGGCGCTGCGCTTCGTAGTAACGCCACAATGCAAGCCAGGATAAAAAATCCGATTGAGCATGCTGAAATCGGGCATGCGACTGATCTGACTGGGCCTGTTTTTCGGTGGGCCGTTCGCGGGGATCCTGAATCGACATCGCACTGACAATCACCAGCACCTCAGCGAGACAGCCCAGTTCATTGGCAGCCAATAGCATGCGCCCTAAACGCGGATCAACCGGTAGTCGGGCGAGTTGCCGGCCACTCTTTGTCAGTTGGCCGCCGCTGGAAACGGCGCCCAACTCTTCAAGCAGTCGGTACCCATCTCGCACCATCTTGGGATCAGGTGGATCGATAAAAGGAAAGCGATTGACCTCGCCGAGCTTGAGCTCGAGCATCCGCAGCACAACGGCCGCAAGATTCGTGCGCCGAATTTCAGGATCGGTGAAAGCGGGACGCCCTAAGAAATCAGCCTCGCCATACAGACGGAAACAAACCCCGTCAGAGAGCCGCCCGCAGCGGCCCATACGCTGATTCGCACTGGCCTGCGAGATGGGCTCGATGGGTAAGCGCTGCAGTCGACTGCGCGCACTGTAGCGACTCATTCGTGCTTCACCGGGATCAATCACGTAACGAATGCCCGGAACCGTTAGTGAGGTCTCCGCCACGTTAGTCGCCAGCACCACTCGCATTCCCGCACCGCCGCTTTGAAAGACCCGATTCTGTTCGGCTTGGCTTAAACGCGCATACAGAGGCAGCACCCGCAAACGATCGTTATACCTCAGTCGCTTGGCGAGCTCGCGAATATCACGCTCACCCGGCAAAAAGACCAGCACATCGCCTCGTGGACCAAACTGCCCTTGCTCAATATCCCCCAATAGGTCAGCAATCTGCTGTCGCACACCCTCATCTCGGTCTTCGGTATCACCCAGGTAGTGCACCTCGACAGGATAAGTACGACCACTGACCTCAATCACGGGTGCATCATCAAAATGAGCTGAAAATCGTGCGACATCAATCGTTGCCGACGTCACAATGATTTTAAGATCGGGTCTTCGTGGCAACAGCCGCTTTAAGTAACCGAGTAAAAAATCGATGTTCAGACTGCGCTCGTGGGCCTCGTCGATAATCAAGGTGTCATAAGCGCTGAGATCACGATCACGCGTCAATTCCGCCAACAAGATGCCATCGGTCATTAACTTAATGGCACTGGCCTCTGAGAGGGTATCGTTAAAGCGAATTTGATAGCCAACCAGTTCGCCCAAAGGCGTATTGAGCTCCTCCGCAATGCGTTGGGCTACGGTGCGGGCGGCAATGCGTCGCGGCTGTGTATGCCCGATGCGTTGCACCCGCCCACGCCCTAAATTCAGGCAAATCTTGGGCAACTGAGTGGTCTTACCAGAACCCGTTTCGCCGGCAAGAATCACCACTTGGTGATCTCTGATAGCCGCTTCAATGTCTTGGCGGCGCTCACTGATCGGGAGCTGCTCAGGAAAGACAATGTGCTCCGGTACCGCGCGTTCGGGTACCGGCTCAGCGGTGCTCATTTAATCGACGTCACGCAACTCGCGACGGAGGATCTTGCCCACAGCCGTTTTTGGCAGCTCGTCTTTGAAAACAACTGACTTAGGCACCTTGTAGCCCGTCAGCCCCTCCCGCATAAAGCGTCTCACCTCATCTTCGCTGAGGTCAGGACGGCTGCTCACCACAAACATGCGGATCGCTTCTCCGGTGCTTTCACTGGCAATCCCCACAGCGGCACATTCGACCACATCGGGGTGCGCCACCAGTACATCCTCGAGCTCGTTCGGGTAAACATTGAAGCCCGACACCACGATCATATCTTTCTTACGATCCACAATACGGAGATAGCCATCAGGCTGCACGAGGGCAATATCACCGGTGGCGAACCAGCCCTGTGGATCAATCGCCTCGGCGGTTGCCTCAGGCCGTTGCCAATACCCCGCCATAACTTGTGGGCCACGCACACAGAGCTCTCCTGGCTCATCGACTCCGAGCGTATTGCCTTCGGTATCGCGAATTTGAATTTCAGTACTCGGCACCGGCACACCGATCGTGCCAATCTGTATACCGTTACCGGGATTCCCCGATACTGTGGGCGACGTTTCAGTCAAGCCGTAACCCTCTGAGACGGCACAACCCGTTACTTCCGTCCAACGCTGTGCTGCATCATGGGTCAATGCCATACCGCCAGACAACGTGACTTGTAGCCGCGAGAAATCCAGCGCTCGAAAGCTCTCGTGGTTACACAGCGCTACGAACAACGTGTTCAATCCACAAAACAGTGCCGGCGGATGCGCCTCGAAGGCCTGAACTAGCGAATCGAGATCACGTGGATTGGGTACGAAAGCGGTGTGCGCACCAATCCGTAATGCATACATCGAGGCGGTAAACGCATAGATATGGTAGACGGGCAGCGGTTGCAGCATCGTCTCACCTCGACCGTCCATGTTGTGGGTCGCAAAAAAAGCATCACTCTGCAACACATTGGCGACCAAGTTACCGTGAGTCAGCATGGCGCCTTTAGCGACACCGGTCGTACCGCCCGTGTACTGCAGCATGGCCACATCGGTTTGTTCGAGTATCACTGCCTGATAGGGGGTTTTGGCGCCGCGCTTCAACACATCATTAAATTTTAAGGCGCCAGCAATATGGAATTTTGGCACCATTTTTTTAACGTGCTTGACGATAAAGTTGATCAAGGCCCGCTTGGGCTGTGGATGCAAATCGGCAATTTCGGTCACCACCACGGTTTCTACTTGCGTACGGGGTAACACCGCTGCGGCCGTTTGCGCCACATTGGCCTGCACGACCATGACCCTTACGTTGGCATCATTCAATTGGTGCTCAAGCTCACGCTCGGTGTAAAGGGGGTTGGTGTTGACCACGACCATGCCTGCGCGCAACGCGCCCAAGCTCGCCACAAGATACTGAATCAGATTGGGCATCTGTATCGCGACCCGATCTCCACGGCTCAGCCTCGCACCGTTTTGTAACCATCCGGCAAAGTCGGCTGATAGACGATCGAGCTCTGCATAACTCAGCGTATGCCCCACACTGCTGCAGGCCGCCTCCTCACGAAACGTCGCCAGCGCTTCCTCGAACAAAGCCACAACCGAAGGGTACGCTTGCGTATCAATTTGCGCGGGAATCCCCAACGCGGCGAGTTGCGTCTCGATCACACTGTGTACTGCGTCCGTCATGAGCTTTTCTCAGGTGGCTATCGTGTTTTCGGTATGATGTGGATCGCGCGCCGCCGGGTCAACCGCCAAGGCCCCTTTTACCGCAATACGAGGCATCATCACTATGAATATCAGCAACGTCACCTTTGACGAGATTACTCTGGGCGATAGCACGACCTATACTCGATTGATTACCAATCAAGAGGTCGAGGCCTTTGCAGCGATCTCGGGGGATCACAATCCGCTGCATTTAGATCCCGACTACGCGGCGACGACTGCGTTTGGTGAGTGTATCGCGCACGGCATGCTGACCGGCGCATTGATTAGCGCTGCTATTGCGATGCAATTGCCCGGACCAGGCAGCGTGTACCTCAGCCAGAGTCTCCAGTTTAAAGCCCCGGTGTTTTTGGGCGACACCCTTACCGTCACGCTAACGGTCACTAGTAAGCACGCTAAACGACCCTGGATTACTCTGCAGTGCCAGGTTGACAATCAAGATGGCAAAGCGGTGGCAAAAGGAGAGGCACAGGTTGCCGCACCCATCACACCAGAAACCGTCACGGTGATTCCACCCCCTGCCCTTCAGCTCGTTGAGGCGGCGTCGCTACCTGAGACTGATTGACTGAATTGCGCGGGGTCGATGTACATTAGCTCAATGAGTACCACTGGAGAATCAACGGCGGGGGTCGCCCCCATCATGATCATATTCGCCACGCCATCGACGGCGATCACGCCAGGGATACCAAATAGGCGCCGCTCTGACGTCGCCTGACCGTGCTCGTCCATCATGCGAAGGGCGGTCAACGTTGAGTCCTCTTTTTGCAAGGCTTCAACAAACCGTGCCAACAATGCTTGTATCGAGTCGCGGAAGTACGAAAAATTTAACGTCCCTCTGAACTCGGTGTAGTCGAGGGTCAGATCTAACCGCACCTCGCCCTCGTCCTCCATGCGTAAATTGGTCAGCGCGACGCGCTTATTAGCCTCTAATTCTCTAAATATCCGCTTCCCCACGGTCCGTGACGCCTCAATGAGGGTCTGATGAAGCACGTTGACGCAAATCGTCGCGAACTGTTGATCGGTCAGCGTTCTGTCATTAGCTGCCATGGGGCCTCCTGTGTAGAGCCGCGATTGTAACGTGCGGATGCGCTGAGGCGCACGCTCATTTATCACCCCATGACCGCGTCATACGTCCGCAACCGGTGTTTGTTAGACTCTGCCCTATTCTGATTCGCCTGGTTCGATGAATCGCCGCGACCTGGCCCATAAGTAGTGACCTATTGATCAATCCAACGCAAACAATCTGGACCCCACTCAGACCACCCGAGCTGGATTGGCGCGATCACGTGCCGGTTTCACGCGCCACCGGGGATATTTATTTTTCCACCGTCGACGGTCTCTCGGAGAGTCAATATGTCTTCGTGGAGGGCAATCAGTTACCCGCACGATGGCATGATCATGACGACCAACAGCCTTTTGTCATCGGCGAGATCGGCTTCGGTAGCGGTCTCACTGCCTGCCTCACCCTCGAGACGTGGCGCCAACATCGGCCGGCGAATCGACAACTACATTACTTGGCAGTGGAACAGTCCCCCCTCTTGCCTCAG
>CAJQKG010000222.1 GCA_905478845.1 uncultured Luminiphilus sp. | reverse complement strand
TTCTTGGCAGGAGCCTTCTTCTTAGCAGCTGCCTTCTTCTTAGCAGGAGCCTTCTTCTTAGCAGCTGCCTTCTTCTTGGCAGGAGCCTTCTTCTTAGCAGCTGCCTTCTTCTTGGCAGGAGCCTTCTTCTTAGCAGCTGCCTTCTTCTTGGCAGGTGCTTTCTTAGCAGCTGCCTTTTTCTTGGCAGGTGCTTTCTTAGCAGCTGCCTTTTTCTTGGCAGGTGCTTTCTTCTTTGCTACTACTTTTTTCTTAGCAGCGGGTTTCTTCTTTGTTGCTTTCTTCGCAGCGGCCATAAGTCCCTCCTAAAGGTGCCCGTCCCATTGCTTACGCTATCAAGGTTTATATTTATTGACAAGCAAACTGAATGGCATTTAAACCTAGCGCAACACGCCCATTATGTGACGCGTAATGTCATCGACAGCACCGATACCATCAAGTTGATGATACTGAACGGCATCGAGCTCACGATAAAAATTAACGAGTGGACGCGTTTGCTCATGATAAACATTCAAACGCTTCCTAACTGTATCCTCATGATCATCTTCACGTTGCATCAATGGCTCACCCGACTCATCGTCCACATCCGGCCGCTGTGGCGGGCTGTAATCAACGTGATAAATACGACCGGACCCGGGATGTACTCTACGTCCACTCAAGCGCTTAATGATCTCCTCATCCGAAACCGTAATTTCCAGCACGTGATCAATCGCAATGCCCTCGTCCACCATTGCCTGAGCCTGCGGAATGGTTCGAGGAAATCCATCGAATAAACAGCCATTTAAACAGTCTTCTTCCTTTAGCCGCTCTTTGACTAAAGCAATAATAATGTCATCGGAAACTAAGCCACCCGAATCCATAATCGCCCTCGCTTGCTGGCCGAGCTCAGAACCCATACTCACGGCCGCACGCAACATATCTCCGGTAGAGATTTGCGGTATGCCAAACTGCTCACAAATAAACTGAGCCTGTGTTCCCTTGCCGGCGCCAGGAGGGCCAATGAATATGATGCGCATAAGTGAGAAATCCTTGAGATATAATTTGGTCGACGCAGTCCCTAAACGCTAACGCTACACAGGCCGTCGTCATGCCGCAAGTTATTCAACTTGCGAGCGCTCGCGTTTTGCTGCCTGCCAGCGCGCCTCCAACGCACTGGAATTCTCATCCTCGAGCCGACTGCCAGCATCGATGGCGCGCGCTTCCATCAATCGGAAACGACCTTCGAATTTTTGAGTAGCCCCTCGCATAGCGGTTTCTGCATCAAAACCTAAATGTCGTGCGAGATTGACCACACAAAAAAGCACATCACCTAATTCAGAGTTTATCGCCGCCTCTTCTTTTTCGACCAACGCGTCCTTCAATTCACACAGCTCTTCCTCTAACTTTTCGAATACACCCGCCACATCTGTCCAATCGAAGCCGACACGTGACGCTCGCTTTTGTATTTTTTGCGCTCTTGTTAAAGCGGGCAAATTCAGTGGGACATCATCCAAAATCCCTGCTTGACGCTTTTGCTGCCGCTCATCGCGCTTGAGTCGCTCCCAGCTGTCAGACACATCAGAAGCCGTTATCGGCTCTTGGTACTGAGCATCAGCGTTGCGCAAAAAAACATGCGGATGCCGACGAATTAATTTTTTTGATAAACCGTCGACCACGTCACCAAAATTAAAGCGTTGCTGCTCATCGGCCATCTGTGCGTATAACAGGACCTGAAAAAGCACGTCACCCGCTTCTTCTTTCATCTGATCAAAATCGTTCGACTCAATCGCATCAGCCAGCTCATAGGCCTCCTCAAGCGTATGGGGAACAATGGAACGAAAAGTCTGACTCACATCCCACGGGCAACCCTGATCAGGATCTCGTAAGCGACGGACAATACCCAACAAATCTTCTATTTGCGCCGACTCAGAGCGGCTGTCATCGACCATTTGGCTCACCCCCTACCGATCCAAAACCAGAGACAAATTGATCATGCCCTCGCCACATACTGGCACTCAGGCTGACTCAGTGTCAGTAAATACGCCTGTGGAAAGGTAACGGTCACCCCGGTCACAAATAATGGCCACAATGACGGCATTTTCAACTTCAGCGCTCAAACGCAGGGCGGCAGTCACTGCGCCACCCGAAGAAACGCCCGCAAAAATCCCTTCTTCTTTCGCCAGACGGCGCATCATGACTTCGGACTCTGATTGCCCAATGTCCATCACACGATCAACACGATCAGCAGAATAAATTTCGGGTAGATACGCCTGCGGCCATCGGCGTATGCCCGGAATTTGCGAACCATCCGTGGGCTGCAATCCAATAATTTGTATTGCTGAATTCTGGGATTTAAGGAACCGTGAAACACCCATGATCGTTCCAGTCGTCCCCATGGAAGAAATAAAATGAGTGACCCGTCCACCCGACTGTTGCCATATCTCCGGCCCAGTTGATCCAAAGTGCCCCAAGGGATTATCGGGGTTGGCAAACTGATTCAATACCACACCCTGCCCTTGGGCTTGCATTGTCAGCGCGAGGTCACGCGCCGTTTCCATGCCCTCCGTAGCAGAGACATCGATCAGCTCGGCACCAAACGCACGCATTGCGCCTTTCCGCTCTTCACTTTGATTAGCGGGCATAATCAACTTAATCCGATAACCTTTGATTGCTGCGGCCATCGCTAATGCGATGCCCGTATTGCCACTCGTGGCTTCAATCAACGTATCGCCCGGCGCAATCTCACCTCGAATCTCCGCCTCTTTGATCATACTGATGGCAGGGCGATCTTTAACGGAACCCGCAGGATTATTCCCCTCAAGCTTCCCTAGAATCAGGTTAGAGGTGTCACCTGGAATGCGCTGTAACCGCACCAACGGCGTATTGCCGATAGTGTCTTCAATGGTTGGAAAATCACTCAATTGGGTTGCCAGCCTCAGGTAAGAAAGAATTCAGTATACCGACACTCCGACCCTTTTTTCGGCCGCAAGTTAATCACCGTAATAGTCGCTTATCGTTGGCATCATGTTTTTTTTAACTGTCGATAAATCTCTCGACTATGCAACGTTCGACCCGCAGTGAGCTGGCCCAGCGCAGCGCGTGTTATGTGTTTGATCGGCGCCCATTCCAATGCCAGCGTGGTGTCGCCATCCGCAAGCCACTCTGACACCGCGACCACTTGCGTTCCGGTCATCACAGGGCCCGAAGTAACCCTTTTTTCGGCCATCAACACCTGGCAAAAACCGTGATCTACTTCAAATCGGTACGAGCACTCTGGCCGAATCACATCACCCGCACTATCGCAAAACCAATCCACGCGATATCCCAGCTCACTCAACAGCCTCAGCTCAAAACGTCTTAGGACCGGCTCAGACGGGCCCTCGCTGAGGGCTTCAACACTTTCACCATAGCTCATGAAAATATCGGGGTGCGGATCGAAGCGTGGCACCACCCGGCTCACCAACTCATTAACATATAGCCCGCTCATGAGAGCATCCCCGCGCAGAACATAAGCCGACTTGGGCGACTCCGCAGCGCGTAAGGTCTTCAATTCGCCCCGCCCCACTAACGCAATAAGTAAGGGGTGAAATGGCTGCAATAAAGAAGCCAGTGAACCCCCTTGCTTGCGGCGATGAGCCCCTCGAACCACCGCGCTGCATCGACCTGATTCGGCTGTAAAGAGCTCTACCAAGAGACCGTTGTCTCCATACGCCTTTCGGTTTAGCACCCATGCAGGCTGCAGCGTCGTCATGGCTCACTCAGCGGATCCAGTCCCAGCGTTTTTAAAGCCCTGATATCGTCAGACCAACCGGACTTCACTTTTACCCACAGCTTCAGCATCACTTTAGTATCGAATGCGCGCTCCATATCCTTCCTGGCAGCGGTACCAATCGCCTTGAGGCGCTCGCCTGATTCGCCGACAAGAATCTTTTTTTGCCCGCCTCGCTCAACCAAAATCAGCGCATGAATATGCAGAACGCCCCGTTCGTCGGCGCTAAATGCCTCTATTTCAACGGCCGTTGCGTACGGCAGCTCGTCTCCCAACTGTCTAATAATCTTTTCCCGCACCAGTTCTGCAGCCAGAAATCGCTGACTCCGATCCGTAATTTGGTCTTCAGGGAACAAATGAGGGCCTAAGGGGGCGTGCTGCTGAACATACTGCGTCAACTCGTCGAGACCGCGACGGCGCAGCGCCGATACGGGCAGAACCGCATCGAATTGGCAGCGCTCTGAGAGGCTGCTCGCGAAGGGCAACAAGACCGACTGATTCTCAAGTAGATCGACCTTGTTAATGACGAGTGCGACCGGTCCACTTTGTTGGGCTGCCAGTGACAACACCAAATCATCTTCATCAGTCCAGCGTGTTCGGTCACACAATAAAAGCGTCACGTCGACATCGCTCATCGCCGCGGCAGCCGTTCTGTTCATGACCTGGTTAATGGCTTTCGACTGCCCCTTGTGAATACCGGGCGTATCGACAAAAACAAGTTGCACTGGGCCTTCGGTTTTCACTCCCAACAATTGATGCCGCGTTGTCTGGGGTTTTCGAGACGTAATACTCAGCTTCTGCCCAAGCAAATGATTGAGCAGCGTTGACTTACCCACGTTAGGTCGGCCCACGATCGCGACGACGCCACAGTATCGATCAGGCTGAGTCATGGTGCACCAACTTAGCAACCATCAGAGACGCGGCACTCTGTTCCGCACGCCGGCGACTGGAGCCCACCGCCTCCGTGCTCAATTTTCGACTGGGTAGCCAACACTGCACCTGAAAAGATTGCGCATGATCACTGCCAGAAACAGCCGTAATAGTGTACTCGGGAAGCGCTTCTTTTCGTGCTTGAAGCCATTCTTGTAACTGCGTCTTTGCATCAACGACATCGTCCGGCGATACCGCCTCAATACTCGAAGCCAACCAACTCCCGACAACAACTCGTGCTCGCTCTGTGGCGTCGTCTAGCACCACAGCGCCCGCTAACGCCTCAAGTGTATCGGCAAGTATCGACTCTCGATGCCGTCCACCGCTCTTGCGCTCGCTCTCACCTAAAATGAGGTGCTCTGCTAATCCCAGCTCACGCGCCACCCTCGACAGGGCTTCGCCACTGACGACACTTGCCCGCATGCGACTCAAGGTCCCTTCGTCCGCCTCAGGAAATCGATGAAAAAACGCCTCCGCCACCGCAAAGCCAATAATGGCATCGCCCAAAAATTCTAATCGCTCATTATGAATCTTGCCTGCACTTCGATGTGTCAGGGCCCGGACCAATAAATTGGCATCAGCAAACGCATAGCCCAATTTTTCCTGAAGGGATGCGATCGCAATGGGTCGAAGCTCCGTCAAGAACGCCCCACAGGGGTCGTCTCAATGACAAGATCGTCAAACTTCATCACACCATCAAGAACCCAAAACAATGGAAACCGCGCTTCATAACGCGCATCGACAACGATCACACCTCGCTCTGGATAGATGGCAATATCGTCGATGCCAACGTCACGCACTTGGCTTGTCCTCAATAATACTGCCAGCCGATTCCTGAGTTGTGGCACGCTCTCGCCCGCCACAGGTTGCTCAACTACAGCACGCATGACGATGTCTTTGACAGTGAGGTACTCAAAATAACTCGGCGCCACACGGAGCGCGGCGACGAGGAGTAACCCGAGAAAGGCCAAGTTGGTTGTGATCGCCCACAAACCAAACCCCGCATTGCTACGAGTTCGATGGGTATGTAAGCGCTGTCGCTGCCGTCTATTCACACCCGCTCCCTAAATCGTCAATCAATGGCTCCCGCTCGCTTAAATGAGGGCACACTCAAAAAGGCCTCCCAGTGCATCCAAATCGCTACCGCTTTACCGACAATATCGCCTTCTGGCACTTGACCCCAAACACGACTATCACTGCTGTTGTCGCGATTATCACCCATCATGAAATAATGTCCGGGTTTAACGACAACCGAAAAATTGCGAGCGGGACGGCGATTATCGGTCTGCATCAAATGACCATCGGTGTCCGGTAGTGACTCCCGCCCCATTTTCACCGTGTAGCGCCCTGTCGGTATCTCGGCCAACCACACCTGAGGCACTGGCGCACCGTTCACCGTCAGTTGCTTATCACGGTAAGCCACGCGATCACCCGGCTTACCAATGACTCGTTTGATGTAATAGGTTTGATTTTGATGTGGCGGAAAAAAAACCATCACGTCCCCCCGCTCAGGCTCGCCCAGCTCGAAGATCTTGGTTCGCGTCACGGGCAATCTTAAGCCGTAAGCGTATTTATTCACTAAAATGTAATCGCCGACTTCGAGGGTGGGCACCATAGAAGAAGAGGGAATCTGAAACGGCTCATATAAAAATGAGCGCAACACCAACACCACTGCCAATACAGGGAAGAATGAACGGGCATACTCGACAACAGCTGGCTCAGCCGCCTCAGCAAGGCAGGCCTCGTTAAAAGAGTGCGCCGCCTTTGAGCCCTCCTCCTCGTACCCAGGAAACCGTGCAGCCAATTCCTGCCGGCGGGACTGACGTCCTCCCGCCAACAGCAAGGTATCGAGGAGCCAAATTGCGCCGCTACCCAATACAACAATCACAAGAATCAGCGGAAAATCGATGTTCATCATGCTAGACGCCTCAGGCATACGCCCCAATTATCACTAAAACGAGTCGCTCATGTATGAAAAACCTGCCGGCTTCAATGATCTACCTGCAGTACGGCTAAAAATGCCGACTGGGGTATCTCAACATTGCCCACCTGCTTCATACGCTTTTTACCCGCCTTTTGCTTCTCAAGCAGTTTCTTCTTTCGCGTCACATCGCCACCGTAACATTTGGCCGTGACATTCTTCCGTAACGCCTTGACGGTTTGCCTGGCGACAACCTTTCCTCCAACGGCTGCCTGAATGGCAACATCGAACATCTGGCGCGGGATCAGCTCTTTCATTTTTTCAGTCAGTACGCGTCCGCGAGATTGGACATAATCCCGATGGACAATAATCGCTAGCGCATCAACACGATCGCCATTAATCAAGACATCTAATCGCGATAGTGGTGCCGCCTGAAACCGCTCAAAACCATAGTCTAGCGAGGCGTAGCCACGACTTACCGATTTAAGCCGATCAAAAAAGTCCAATACCACTTCAGCCATCGGCACATCGTAGATCAACTGCACCTGCTGCCCCAAGAATTGCAAATCAACTTGCGAGCCTCGCTTCTCGACACACAGCGTAATAGCAGCCCCGAGATACTCCTGAGGGGTCAGAATAGTGCATCTCGCGATGGGTTCGCGCATGATTTCAATGTCGCCAGGATCAGGAAGCTTGGAGGGGTTATCCACGTAAATCACCTCACCACCCTTTCTCACGACCTCATAAATCACGGTCGGTGCGGTGGTGATCAGATCTAAATTATACTCCCGCTCCAACCGCTCTTGAATGATTTCCATATGCAGCATACCCAAGAAGCCGCAGCGAAATCCGAAGCCCAGCGCATCAGAAGATTCTGGCTCATAAAAAAGCGACGCGTCGTTGAGCGTCAACTTCCCTAGCGCTTCTCTAAAATCCTCGTAGTCGTCAGAATTAACCGTGAAAATACCCGCATAAACCTGCGGTTTAACCTGCTTGAAACCGGGCAAGGCCGGCGTCTCTTGGTGAGAGGCTGGAATCAGAGTGTCGCCCACTGGCGCGCCCTTAATATCCTTAATCCCTGCCACGACAAAGCCCACTTCGCCTGCCATCAGGCAGCCTGTTGTGGTTCGCCGGGGCGTGAACACGCCAATCATGTCCGCTTGGTGCTGCTTACCGGTCGACGCCACCAGGAACTTATCCCGCTTACTCAGCTGACCTTGCTTCACACGAACTAACGACACGACGCCGAGGTAATTATCGAACCAAGAATCAATGATGAGCGCTTGCAACGGCGCATCGCGATCGCCCACCGGTGCCGGTACTTTTCTAATGAGGTATTCAAGCACATCCTCAATACCTAAACCGGTCTTTGCACTCGTCGGGACCGCCTCGGTGGCGTCAATCCCAATAATCTCTTCAATCTCCTGCTGCACCCGCTCAGGGTCAGCTTGAGGTAAGTCCATTTTGTTGAGCACAGGCAATACCTCTACACCCTGCTCAATGGCCGTGTAGCAGTTTGCGACTGACTGCGCTTCGACGCCCTGACCAGCATCCACTACCAATAAGGCGCCCTCACAGGCAGCCAGCGAGCGAGATACCTCATATGAGAAATCAACGTGCCCCGGTGTATCAATAAAGTTCAGCTGATAGACCTGACCACTCGCGGACTCGTAATCCAGCGTCACGCTCTGGGCTTTAATGGTAATGCCGCGCTCACGCTCCAAGTCCATGGAGTCGAGCACCTGGTCGGCCATTTCTCGCTCTGACAGACCACCGCAATGCTGAATAAAACGATCTGCCAGCGTCGACTTACCGTGATCGATATGCGCGATGATAGAAAAATTACGTATATGACTGAGTTCAGCCACTGCTTAGTCGCCTCAAAAGGGATAAGGACTGTCAGAAACAACAATCCGTTACATCGAAGCGCGCCATTTTAGCACGCTAAACCTCAGAGCATCAGTCGCTTTCAGGTATACGAATGCCAATGAACAGTGGACTCCGTCCACGAATCAGCCTCGCCGGGACAGAAGTGCCAGGGACCAATCCCTCCGCAACGCCATCAAGATCCGTTAGCTGACTGACAGGACGGCTACCCAATCGAGTCAAAATATCGCCCTCTTCCACCCCCGCTTCATCTGCTGGAGAGCCTGAGGTTACCCCCACCACCCATACGCCGCCCGACAATCCCAAATCCGACAACAATTCAGGCTCCACCGGAGCAATACGCATACCTAACAACCGCACGGTGCCATCAGAGGCGATCCCAGTTGCCACTCGCGCCACTTCATCGGCAGCCAGCACGCCCACCTCTACGTCGAGAGATCGCTCTTGTCCATCACGAATAATCACTGCCTCAACCGACGTTCCCGGTGTAATTAATCCGACAATATGAGGCAGATCCGCAGACGTTTCGATCGCATGGCTATCGAAGCTAACAATAATATC
>CAJQKG010000221.1 GCA_905478845.1 uncultured Luminiphilus sp. | reverse complement strand
CTTGCCAACGTAGAGCAGCCCGCCCTCCCGATCAAACATTTGATAGACACCCGGACGCGAGGTCAGCTGTGCGAGGTAAGACTCAGCATCAAAATCACTCATCAGGACGCGATCTGCTGGGGGTGACCCAGTACTCGCGGTTCTAGTTCTAGAGTCAGACCGAAAGCGCTTTCGACACTCGCAACGATATCGGCAGCCAAGGTCAGCCAGGGTTCCGCCGTCTGCGCACCGCAGCCCACTAACACCAGCGCATGCGCATCTGACACTTTCACGCCTTGTTTTTCGACACCTCGCCATCCTAACTGATCAATCAACCAGGCAGCGGGCACTTTGACCCCTCCTTCGGGTCCCGCAAAGAGGGGCACGCCAGAGGCGTTATTACGCAGGGCGTCGCCCTCTTCCTGGGAGAGCACGGGATTCTTAAAAAAACTCCCCACATTGGGCGTCACTACGGGGTCGGGCAGTTTCTCCTGCCGCAGCGACATCACGCCCGCCAAAACGGCGTCGTGAGTGGGATCCGCCGCACTCAATCGTTCTTTTAAAGCCGGATACTCAAGACAGACCGGCGCATTTCTGTCGAGCTGAAAATCCACCGCCGTAATGATCCACTGCGCCCCTTCCTCGTGCTTGAAACAGCTGTCACGGTAGCGAAACTGGCAGGACTCGGGCGCGAGCACTTGTGTGGCCAGCGTCTCGCGATCCATCACGT
Source organism: uncultured Luminiphilus sp. (assembly GCA_905478845.1). Lineage (GTDB taxonomy): Bacteria > Pseudomonadota > Gammaproteobacteria > Pseudomonadales > Halieaceae > Luminiphilus. The sequence goes on along the minus strand of CAJQKG010000221.1, from coordinate 22,614 downwards.
GCACAGCGCGAATAAACTGCGAGACCTCAACACCATAAGCACCAATATTCTGGATCGGAGCGGCACCGACTGACCCGGGAATCAGCGCTAAATTAGCCAGACCATGCAGCCCATGATGATGGCACCACAATACCAATTCATGCCAATTTTCACCTGCGCCAACACGTAAAATGACCCGATGACCATCATCCGCACGAAGTTCGCGTCCCAGTATATTCATGAGCAATACGGTGCCGGGTTGCACGGGATGCATCACGACGTTGCTCCCCCCCCCCAGTACGGTTATCGGCCCAAATGGTCGGGCCTCGGTGAGCGCCGGCTCAAGCTGTACCCCATCGGTAATGAGCACAACGCGATCGGCTTGCGCCTTTAATCCGAGTGTATTGCGTCCCGAGAGATTTCCACTGTCCAAAACTGGGTCACTCACCGTCCGTTAATAACTGCGTAATCGCGTCGAGATCGTCTTGCGTGTCCACTCCAACCGGCACCGTCTCAGGTGCCAGCTCGATCTGAATGTGAGCGTCATGGGCTAACGCCCTCAATTGCTCTAACGACTCAGACTGTTCAATCACTGCCGGCGGCCAACTGACAAAACGTAACAAAAAATCAGCACGATACGCGTACAAACCAATATGGCGATGACAAACCGCCGTCACCGTGTCGTCACGAGATCCCGGGATAACGGCACGCGAAAAGTAAAGTGCCCGGCCGGTCTCGCTCACCACGACCTTGACTACAGAAGCCTTAGTGGCCTCTTCACTGGAAAGGGGCTCCATTAAGGTCGCCATGTCAGCGCTTGATTGCTCCGACAACATCGCAGCCACTCGCTGAATATTAGCGACCGGCATCAAAGGCTCATCCCCCTGCAAGTTCACAATAATAGTGTCGTCCGCGAGGGATAATTGCTGAACGACCTCAGCCAACCGGTCCGTTCCTGAGGTATGCGCTGGGTTTGTCATCAGCACCTCTGCACCGCGGCCGACCATCTCATCACGAATACGTACATCGTCAGTTGCAATACAAACCCGATCGGCCCCGGCGCGCATCGCTTGCTCCCAGACCCACGCCACCATCGGCTTGTCCTGTATGGGCAGCAATGCCTTACCCGGTAGTCGAGTCGAGCCATATCGAGCCGGAATAACAACTGTAAACATAAGGATCCTAGGCCTGCATCAGCGTCGGCAATTTATCGTGCAATTCTGCTAGCAACGAGGCCGGCAGCTGCGCCTCGATCTCTACCACCCACAGTCTACTATCGATCGATCCACTGAGCTTTACCGCATCCTTAGCGGTCATCAGGACGATCTCCTCGTCAATGCCCTCAAGGTGCTCTGGCCTGATGGTGTCGTGGTCAGGCAAGGACACTGTATTGACCTTCAGCCCCTGCTCCGTGAGCATCCGAAAAAACTGCTCAGGCTGTCCCAGCGCGGTGATCGCCGAAAGCGATTGATCGCCCCACTGCGACAGACAGTCTGCCCATAATACGAGACGACCAGACGCCAGGTGGCGCGCCCTATTAATCTGATACTCAAAACCTCGATGAGGGTCGTCACTATTGCGCTCCAATATCCAGTCGACTTCCGCCAGTCGCTCTCGAGGCTCTCGCAGCGGTCCTGCTGGCAACAGCCGGCCGTTACCCAAACCTCTGTGCGCATCGAGCACCACAATCTCCAGATCTCGTGGCAACTGATAATGTTGCAGCCCATCATCCGATAACACAATATCGATCGCGTTCTGTTGGAGTAGCGCATCGAGCGCCTGCCTGCGATCTCGCCCTATCACAACGGGCACGTCCAGCTCCCGCCTAATCAGTAGCGGTTCGTCACCGACCGATGCAGCATCGTCACTCGATGCAACGTGGCAGACCTCGCTGAGGCGCTGACTTCGGTAGCCCCGACTGATCACACCCACTCGATAACCGCCGTGTCGTAACCAACGGCCCAATGCCATCAGCACCGGTGTTTTGCCGGTACCCCCCACGGTCACGCCACCAATGACGATGACCATGACACCGTCTGGCGTTGCCCCTTTCAACGGTGACTGACCCCGGCGACGCTTCACTTCAAAACGGACGATCAACGATAGCGGCAGGAGACACCACGAGAGAATGCTGTTGCGATACCAAATAGCGTTAAGGCCCCGTTCCACTGCACCACGCCAAACAGTCATGAGGCCGCAAATCCTTGCTGGTACAGATCTGCATACAGTCCATCAGCGCGGATTAAATCGCTGTGCGAGCCGGTCGCCACAACACGCCCTTCATCCATCACGACAATCATATCCGCACGCTCTACGGTGGACAGGCGGTGCGCAATCACTAGAGTGGTACGACCGGCCGAAGCGCGTTCCAAAGACGCCTGAATACCCGCCTCCGACTCGTTGTCCAGCGCGGATGTGGCCTCATCCAACACTAATATTGGGGCATCTTTCAGTACCGCTCGCGCAATCGCTAATCTTTGCCGTTGACCGCCTGATAAGCCGCCGCCGCCATCGCCCAACACAGTCTCGACGCCCTGCGGTAGCGCGTCGACAAACGTGCTCGCATGCGCAGCCTCTAACGCTAACTGAATGGCCTCGTCAGTGACGTCATCGCTCTGGCCAAACGCAATATTGGCTCGAATCGTATCGCTAAAGAGCACCACGCGTTGCGATACCAGCGCAAACTGCCGACGATAATCGGCCAGCGTAAATGCTTCTACCGGCTCACCGTCGAGCCGTATTTGCCCCGAAGCGGGCGCATAAAAACGGCAAAGCAGTTGAATCAAACTGGTTTTCCCCGCTCCAGAACGGCCCACAAAAGCCACCATCGCGCCCGCCGGTATATGGAGGCTCACCTCATCTAGCACGCTTCGATCTGATCCCGGATAGGCGAAGCTCACCCGATTGAACTCGATATCACCACCCGCACGCGTCAGCGGCAGGGTACCGTTATCTGATTCGGGCTCAGTGTCGATCTGAGCAAAAAGATCCTCGGCAGCTGCCAGGCCACGCTGGATAATACTTTGCACATTTGTCAGGGTCCGAATGGGCTTACCCAGCTGCGTCGCGGCCGCAATAAAAGCGACCAGTGAGCCGGGTGAAAAACCACTGAGAATGATCGGGTCAAGCGCAACCCAAAACAGTGCACCCAACGCGATCGCCAATAAGATCTGCGCCACCGGAGTGGAGATTGCTTGGACAAAAGCCAGTTTCAGACTCTGTATCCGGTTGACTTGACTGGCTTCGGTAAAGCGTCTGTTCTGCTGCTCGCTGGCAGCAAACATTCTGATCTCCTCAAACGCATTCATGCTCTCCGTACTGAGCTGCGTCACCTCACCCATTGACGCCTGTATGCGGCGACTATAACGCCTGAAATGACGGCCCACGATCACCACCACGCCAGCGAGTAGCGGCGCGATAGCGAAGAACACCATGGTCAGCTTCCAATTTAAGTACAGCATGTAAGCAACCAACGCGATCACGGTGAGGCCATCTCTCAATATTGTTTTCAGCGCATCCGAAGAGGCGCCACTGACTTGCTCAACATTAAAAGTGAGCTTAGCAACGAGCTCCCCTTGAGTATGGCTATCGATGTACTGCTTAGGTGCCCGAATCAACGCAGCAAACACTTCAACGCGCAGATAGTGCACAACGCCCCTGGCGACAATATTCATAAAATAGTTGCCGAAAAAGTAACCGCTGGCGCGCAGCAGTGACAGTACGATCGCCGCGACGGGCACGGCGATACGAGCATACTCTACGGCGCCCTTATCTCCTTGCGGCCACATCCAATGAGCCGCTTGTGACACGAACCCAATACCGATTTGAGGCGCGTCTCCCAGCGAATCGAGGAGAAACTGAGTCAAGTCGGCGAGTAACACGTTGGCAAGAGAATAGGCCAAAAAGCCGATGATGCTGAGCACAAATATACCGGTGTACCGCGTCACATAACTCAGCAGGCGCCGGTACAGTGCCCAATCATTTTCTTTGCCTGCTGTGGTCTTCACGCACACTCCCGATTACGGCTTCACGTTAGTCGCACTGGTCAGACTCGAGGGGTTCAATTGCCTCGCCACCGCCCTTGCAGACACCACAAACTGATGTGGGGTCATCGCGTCAGCCAACAAGACCATAGAAATGTCAGTATTGCCACTGAGCATTCTCTTTAGCTCGCGCCGAAGGTCCTCAGCATCGCCGCAAAGGGGCTTAGTGTTCAATGACATATTACCGGCCACATCAATGGTCAACTCGATGCTTTGCTCCGTGACAAATACCGCACCCGTCACCACGGGCAAGCCAATCACTCCCCCCTCGCATTTCGCGTCTCAGTATACCGGCCCCATCGCAGAGCTCCCAAGATGACGTTAGGGTAAGGTCAGCCAGTAGGGCGACCATCGAGTTCGCTGGCGAGTCGGCTTAACACCCGAGCCTCGATCCAGTCGCAGCACTATGGCACCGTCGGTGGCCGTATTCAAAACAACCGCCTCCCCCGCCTGCGCTAATCGCATTAACACTTCATCATGAGGGTGGCCAAAGGCATTGGCGAAGCCGGCGCTGATCAAGGCCCAATCAGGGCGTGCCCACTTCAACAGGGCATAACTCGTTGAGAATCGACTGCCATGATGCGCTACCACTAAGTGGGTGGCCGCCAATGCTTCTCGCCAAAACCGAACCAACTCTTTTTCTTTCAGCGATGACATATCGCCGAGCACCAGCACACGTGTCTCGGCAGTGCTAATCAACAGCGCACAAGATTGGTCATTACGACTCACCTCGTCTTGGCCGGTTCCATTAAGAATCAGAAACTCCACCTCGTTCCAACCCCATCGCTCGCCATTACGACAGGGTTCGCCAGCAAAGCCCAAGTGACGCCCAATGGGAATCTGCTGCTTGATGACATCGAGACCGCCGCTGTGATCACGATCACCATGACTGACAATCAAAGCGTCAAGCGCATCAATACCGTGAAGCCTAAAATAAGGCAGAAGGACTTTGTCCGCCTGGGTGAGCTGATCGGGTCTGCCATCTCCCGTATCGTAGAGCAATGCCCGATCTCCCGACCGCACGATTAAGGCCAAGCCTTGTCCGACGTCGAGTAGCGTCAGCGTGACCCCCTCACGCGCCTCATTGAGCTGAACCGCACTCAAGGCAGCCCCGAGGAGCAGCGCAACAGCGCATCGGGGGTAACGAGCCCAGAGCCCCAACGCCAGCACTCCCATCGAGAAGCCCATCCAGCTTAGGCCGCTCTGAATCACACCGATCGCTCGAAAATACGACAATACAAACGAAAGAGCAGGCAATAGGGATTCCCAAATAATTCGACAGATCCACCACAGACCCTCCGCTAAAGCCGGGATGAACTCTGACAGAACAAGGCCGATCAAGCCCAGCGGCACCATCACCATCGTCACCAATGGCACTAACACCAGGTTAGTCGCCACGCCTAACAAGCTCGCCTCGCCGAACCAAAAAAGCGTCAGCGGCGTCATAAACAACACCATTTGCATCTGTAGGGTCACCAAACCGAAGATCCCCCGGGATCCTCGCAGACCACTGACCAGCAACCACGTCGCCGAGGCACTGAGCCAAAAGCTAGCGCCCAATAACACTCGGGGATTCCATAGCACCATCGCGACAAGGGCCAACAATAACGCCCGGTGACCCCGCGTTGACCATCCGAGTATTGAGGGCACCTGAGTCATCGCTAGCATTAAATACGCCCGGGTCACCGGCAACGTCGCACCGACCAACAGCGCGTAAGCGCCCGTGATCCCCAGCACCGCAACGGAAATGGCGCGACCTCGACCGCGCTCACCGGGAAAAGTGAAGAATCGACGCGGCAGACCCAACATCAACTGACACATCGCCGCCAGTAAACCGATATGCAGGCCGCTAATAATAAGAATATGAACCACACCCAGATGACGGAAATCACGCCACCTGTCGTGATCAATGCCTCGGGTATCACCCAACAGCAGTGCGCGCAAAATAACCCAGCCTTCTCCGACTCTCTCGGACCATGCCGCTAATCTTCTCGATCTAAATTGATGGAGAGGGCTCCCCTCCTCGAGGAGTCGCCACTCGCCTTTCACACTCCCGCTCGCGTCTAGAGCGCGACTGGCAAACCGAGCTTGATCCGGAAAACTACCGGGGTTCCATTGACTCGGCAGTGGTTTTAGCTGGACTCGACCGGACACGGTAGTGCCGTAACGCATCGCTTTATGTCGCTCTGTGGCCGTTAGGTACTGGCGAATCAACAGACGGCGAGGTCCCTGACAGTGCGGCTCAACGATAACCACCCGGTCCATTTCAGCACTCACCTGCCACTGATCGGCCATCAGTTGCTGCCAACGAGGCAATGTCGCAATGCGACCGATGACCGTTTGCTCTTGTCGGATGCAAGCCTCGGGCAATCGCGCCTCATGCCACAGCACACCATTGATCGCGCCCAACAGCAATCCAATAAGGCCCGCCAATAAAGGTATTGGCCGGCAATAACGGGCCACCGGTAGCAACAGCGCAGCACCCAAACCCCAGTAAGGTGTGGGCAGGAATAAGCTCGAACCCGCCCCTAAGAGCAAAGCCGTCAAATCACGATCTCGCAGTGGCATCATCAACTGGAAAGACCCACTGGATCAGTCAACCGAGGTCTCGCTAATCGTTTTTCGTACGCACGCGATCAGTTCACCAATTAATGCCGGTATTCAAAACATCCGTGGACAAATAGGCTCACTAAAGGATTATCATGACGCCACCCACTCATCACTTTCCGACACGAACCCCCGGATGCTGAAAAAATATCTTACGAAATGGATCCCCAATCCAAGTCGGTTACGACAACATCGATCACTACGATTGTTTGGCAGCTGGACGGAAGAGTCTCGGCTTTGGCATCTGAGTCGACAAAGTGCATCGAAGGCGTTCGCCATTGGCTTGTATTGCTGCATGCTGCCGATACCCGGGCAAATGTTCACGGCGGTGGCCTTAGCCATTATCTTTACCGCTAATCTGCCGATCAGCTTCGCCTTGATCTTCATTACCAACCCATTAACGATGCCAGCGATTTTTTATGGGGCTTATAAGTTAGGCGCCTGGATCATCGGTACCGATCCCATCGAGGTAGAATTTCAAGCCTCTTGGACATGGTTTACCCAAAGTTTGGACGAAATCTGGATCCCGCTGGTGGTGGGCTCGCAGGTTCTCGGTATTCTGCTCGCAGGACTCGGTTATTTGTTAATCGATGCCTTGTGGCGCAATGCTATCAAGCGTCAGTGGGCGGCCCGCCAGCGTAAGCGAAATCAGTGAGCCAGCGTCTCCGCCACGGGCAATGAAGCGGCTCGAAGCGCCGGTACGATGGAGGCCAGCACAGAGAGCGCCATGGCAATCGCCGACGTCGTCGCAAAATCCTGCCATCGAATATCGACCGGAACGAAAGCCAATGGATACACGTCTGTTTCGAGCAACGGATAATCCAGCCACTGCTCGATGACCGTTGCCATATCGGGGGCGAAGAAGGCCATCACGACCCCCAGGATCATGCCAAGTGTGCAGCCCACTGCACCAATCATCGCGCCCTGCAAAAAAAATATCGTGACAATATCCGACGCTCGAGCGCCCATCGCCGCTAACATCGCGATCACCTTGCGACGGTCTGTGACCACTAGCATTAGCGCCGACACCACGTTAAAAGCGGCGACAAAAATAACAACCAGTAAAATAAGCCCAATCAAGTCACGTGACAGCTGAATGGCGGAGTAGAGATTACCGTGAGTCCGTCTCCAGTCTGTCACGTGAAATTCCGACGGGACCTGCTGAGCCACTTGCCAGCGCATCTGACTGGCGGCAAAAACATCCACTAACTGCAGCGCCAACCCTGTCGTCACCCTATTTGATGCCGCGAAAGGCTCAATCGTATCGTGATGAACCAATGCGAGCACCTCATCTAACTCTGTTTTCGAATCGAGTACCGCCGATAAGCGAACGCGAATCGGCTCAAATCCCACGGTCTTCTCTGCCGGTAAAATGAACGTCACCCAATCGCCCACCGCCAATCCAAGCCGCGACGCCAGTGCGGCGCCCAGAATCAACCCGTCAGTATTCCACCCGGACAACGCCGGCTTTACTAGGCGCGCATAATGGGCAATCGATTCCTCGCCTACCGTGCTCAAGCGCGCCGCCGTGACAGATTGACCGCGTAGCAATAAGGCATCGGCCGACGCAAAAAAGCGCACCCTGGCGATACCGGGATCACGCGACAGCTGATCCTCCAGCACACGCCACGACGTCGATGCATCAGCGCTGGTCACTTCGACATGAGGTACCAAAGACAGTATGCGCTCCCGCATTTCCAAGTCGAATCCGTTCATGACCGACTGAACGGTCAGCAGAATCGCGATTGCCAATGCCATACCAACGATCGCAATTCGGGATAAAAAGGCAGACAGGCCGTGGCCCGGATCGAGTGTTTGCCGGAGAGCGATATCAAAACGCAGTCGCCACGGCACTATGACTGCTCCAACCGTCCAGCTTTTAACATCAGTTGTCGGTCCATTTGATTCGCAATCATCGGATCGTGGGTGACAACAATGAATGCCGTAGCACTCGCTCTTAGGGTTGCCATCGCCGACAACACTTGGGCCGCTGTATCGGGGTCAAGATTACCCGTGGGCTCATCCATCAAGACGCAAGCCGGCTCATTAACCAATGCTCGCGCAATCGCTACCCGCTGACGCTCCCCTCCCGATAGTGCACCGGGGCGATGCGATAGACGGTCGGCAAGACCCAACTGTGCTAGTAAATCGCCAGCACGCCGATGCGCATCACGCTTGCTGATACCGCCGATACGCGCTGGCATGGCAACACTTTCGATCGCTGAGAACTCGGGCAATAGATGATGCATCTGAAAAACAAACCCTAAGCGCTGATTGCGCCAATAGCTCCGCTCTCGGTCCGTCATGGCTGATAAACTCCGGCCGGCTACCCTAACAACACCAGATGTGGGGTTATCTAAGCCGCCTAATAAATTGAGTAACGTGGACTTACCGGCCCCAGAGGCACCCACCACCGCCACCCACTCTCCGGCGTTCATGTTGAGATCCAAATCGGCCAGTACTTCAATATCGCGCAACCCATCGGAATACCGCTTCGTGAGCTGCTCAGCTTGCAGTACGGGATCAGACATAGTTCAGCACCTCTGCAGCGGGAATGCGCGATGCGCGCCACGCCGGGTAGACACTCGCTACCACGCTCAACGTGAGGGCGGTGACCACAACAGCCACCACATCGCGCCACAGTAGGATAGAGGGCAATCCGCCAATGTAATACACCGCGGGATCAAACAGAACGACCCCCATAGTCTGCTCAAACCATCGCGACAGATCGGGAACGAAAATGGCTAAGCCAATGCCCAGCGCCGCTCCTAGCGCAATGCCCACCAGGGCAAGCAGCAACCCATGTCCCAGAAAGAGCAGTAATAAATGGCGGGTCGATAATCCTAAGACCTGTAAAATCGCGATATCACCTCGCTTCTCGGTCACCGACATCGTCAGCGTCGAAATCAAATTGAACGCGGCAACCAAAATCACCGAAGCCAGTAATATCCCCACGGTGATTTTCTCCATCTTAATCGCCGCGAATAGTGACCCCTGTGAAGTCGTCCAATCACTCAAGGCCATCGGCGCGCTATTGAGCGCCCTGAAGGCGGCTTGGTCCGTCAAGGCAAGCTGGCGATCGGTTAGCTTTATCTGCACGCCCTGCCGGCCTGACCTTCCCAGCAGTCTGCGCGCCGTCTCATAGGACACATAAGCGTCTCTCGCGTCTGGACCCGCTCCGACTGAAAATAACCCCACCACAGTCAGCAGTCGCGTCTTTGGGTAGATACCGAGCGGACTCACCGTGAGCCGCGGCAAGAACACCTCGACTTCATCGCCCGGTGACACCCGTAATAGCCGCGCAAGATCAGTGCCCAGAATAACGGAGAAAGATTGGTTGACGAGGGCGTCGAGTTCCCCCGACACCAAATGCACGCCAAGATTGACCACGCCTGTGAGGCCGTCTGTGGGCGCGCCGATGAGCGTGGCACCTCGCGTGCGACCCCCTGCTTGCAGCAATGTCGTCGCCCGCCGGAATGGGGTGGCAGCCACCACGCCGGGCTGTCCCTCTGCCCGCCGAGCCAGTTCGCTCAGTCCGTCAGCGGTCGGGGCTGAGGGCTCAAGGACTAAATCGGGAGTGACGGACAGTAAACGCTGATGCAGCTCACCGGAAAAGCCATTCATCACCGAGAGCACCATAATCAGTGCTGCTACTCCCAGCATCATGCCAATGAGTGAGGCCATCGCCACAAAACGAGTGAATCGGCGCTGTCCACTGCCGAGGCTGAATCGAACAATAATCTCTAGGGGGAGCGGCATCTCAATAGCCATGAGACTCGATGACCTCAGTCCAATACTCGCATCACCGACTTGACGAACGACTCTGATCGTCAGGATAAAACGTTTGAACCGTCGCCGGCGTCATCTCACTGTCACAGCGCTGTGGATCGCCACCACAAATTTCGCACTCTTGATCAATTCCCACCGCACCGAGCCCACCACAGGAGCCTTTGATCGGTTCACGACCGAATATCACGCCCACAGACATGATGGTAATGATCAAAACGAATACCAATAACGCGAGCAAAAATGTCATGTTCTATTCCTTGAGTATCGGCTCACTTTGGAGGAGCCGCTTCTATCCATTGCGTCATGGCCGCACTCGTGACGGCTTCTAACTCATCCCCCGAGCGCTTCAACAAATACACAGCCAAATCGCGCTGCTCGGCGACTGACAGCGCCTGGCTAGATCCCATCACCGTCAATGCAGTCGCCCACGCATCCGCCATCATCGCAGAGCCATGCACCACTGTCACGGAGACAAGATCGTGCTGAATGGGATAGCCGGTCAGTGGATTAATTAAGTGAGAATAACGCCGCCCTTCATGCTCAAAGAAGTTGCGGTAATCACCCGACGTCGCAATCCCCACGTCGGTCACCGCCAATGCTGCCTGCACGCCGCCCCGCACCCCTGCGAGCGGGCTTTCCACCGCAATCCGCCAGGTATCGCCGCGCGGGCTCAATCCCCGCACGCGCACCTCTCCCCCGACCTCCAGCATATAATGCCGAACACCGACATCATCCAATGCGTCGGCACCTAAGTCGACGGCATAACCTTTGGCTAAGGACGAGAAATCCAGCGACAGCCCCGACACCTTTTTAGTGAGCTGACGGATTTCAGGCTGCCAAGATAAGTGCCCGACACCCACCGAACGCATCGCGTCCGCGATGGCTAGCGACGTGGGAAAACGCGTGGGCCCCTCTGGCCCAAACCCCCACAACTCGGACAGCGCACTCACCGTCACATCATAAGCACCGCCAGTCGCCTCAGTTAACGTCAAAGCAGTCGACAGTACGTAAGCAAAGTCCCAATCGACCTCAACCGGCGCATCGGCGGGAAGCGTGTTGAAGCGGCTGATGAGGCTGGTCGACTGGTAGTGGTTCATGCTGTTGTTAACCAACTCGAAGACCGACTCCATCTCGGCACGAACCGCCGCAGGATCCACGGTATCGCCGACACCTGAATAGGTCAGTGACCAGCTAGTGCCGAAGATAGCGCCGCCCATTGTGACGGGGCGATCAGCAAAACCACACCCCGCTAAACAGCAAAAAGCCAGCACAAGTGCTGGCCTTAAAACGCGCTGAGTATTCGATATCATCCGCCGAAGTCGTCGAGGAAAATGTTCTCACGCTCGACCCCCAGATCCAGCAGCATATTGATGACGGCTGAATTCATCATCGGCGGGCCACACATGTAATACTCGCAATCCTCTGGCGCTGGATGATCTTTGAGATATTCCTCATAGAGCACATTGTGAATAAAGCCCGTTAGGCCCTCCCAATTATCTTCTGGCTGAGGGTCTGACAGCGCAACGTGCCAATTAAAATTCTCATTGGCCGCGTCCAATCCGTCATAGTCTTCGACATAGAACATTTCTCTCAATGAGCGGGCGCCATACCAAAAACTGATTTTGCGGTCGGTTCCCAGCCGCTTCAACTGGTCAAAAAGGTGCGAGCGCATCGGCGCCATACCGGCGCCACCGCCGATGTACACCATTTCGCTGCTGGTTTCTTTCGCAAAAAACTCCCCGAAAGGTCCGTACACATTCACCGTGTCGCCTGGCTTCAGATTAAACGCCCAGCTCGACATAATGCCTGGGGCAATTCCCTCGCTACCCGGCGGGGGTGTGGCAATACGAATATTAAACTTCACAATGCCTTTTTCTTCCGGGTAGTTTGCCATCGAATAAGCGCGAATCGTGGTGTCCTTGCAGGCCGATTCGATATTAAAAAATCCAAATCGCTCCCAATCGCCTCGGTACTCTTCCTCGACATCAAAATCGCTATATTTTACTTCGTGGGGCGGACACTCCAATTGCACATAGCCACCGGCGCGAAAATCGACGCTTTCTCCTTCGGGCAGCCGCAAAACCAGCTCTTTGATGAAGGTGGCGACATTTTCGTTTGATTCCACCGTGCACTGCCACTGCTTAACGCCGAAGACCTCCTCGGGAACCTGAATTTTAAGGTCCTGCTTGACGGGGGTCTGGCAGGACAAGCGCCACCCTTCAGTCGCTTCGCGTCGCGTAAAATGAGACTCCTCGGTCGGGAGCATGGCACCGCCGCCCGTCTCAACAACACATTTACATTGTGCGCAGGTGCCGCCGCCGCCACAGGCACTCGCTAAAAATAAGTCAGCATCGGCCAATGTTTGCAGTAATTTTCCGCCGGCAGGCACTTCGATGGTTCGCTCGCCGTTAATTTCGATACTGATGTTGCCACTGGCAACCAGTCGGCTCCGTGCGGACAGGATCACTAACACCAACGCGAGGATAATCGCGGTAAACATGCCAGTGCCATAAATGATGGTTATATCCATTACGTGAACTCTCCCGTTCGATTTACCCTATTTAAATATCGATGCCACCAAAGGACATAAAACCCAGTGACATCAGACCTACGGTAATAAAGGTGATGCCCAGACCTTGCAGGCCCTCAGGCACGTCACTGTACTTCAATTTTTCGCGAATGCCCGCGAGCGCAACGATCGCCAAGGCCCAGCCCACGCCAGCCCCGGCACCGAACACCGCACTCTCGGCGAGGTTGAAGCTTCGCTCTACCATCAATAATGATGCACCTAAAATCGCACAGTTCACCGTTATGAGCGGCAAAAACACACCGAGCGTGGCGTAAAGAGCAGGGACATACTTATCGAGAAACATTTCTAGAATCTGCACCAGTGCTGCAATCACGGCGATATAGCTCAACAAGCCGAGAAAACTCAGGTCAACATCTGGCATCCCCGCCCAGCTCAAGGCCCCGTCGGCGAGCAAATTCTGATAAATCAAATTATTGACCGGAACGGTAATCGCCAACACCACAATGACCGCAACGCCCAATCCTGCTGCAGTCTGTATTTTCTTGGAGACGGCAAGGAAAGTGCACATGCCTAAGAAGAACGACAAGGCCATATTTTCAATAAAAACTGCCCGCACAAATAGGCTTAAATAGTGCTCCATCAGGCGCGCTCCTCAGCTGGTGTGTGGTGTGCAATTTTGAATTCAGACACCTCTACCTGCTCTGTATTCACCGCTCTAATGGCCCAAATCAACAGGCCGATCAGGAAGAACGCGCTCGGCGGCAACAGCAATAATCCATTTGCTTGGTACCAGCCTCCCTCGGTGACTAATGGGAGTATTTCGAAACCAAATAATTTGCCCGTACCAAACAACTCACGCACGGTCGCGACGGCCAGTAATACGAAGGAATAGCCCAGTCCATTTCCGACGCCATCAATAAAACTGGGCACGGGGGGATTCTTCATTGCAAACGCTTCAGCTCTGCCCATGACAATGCAGTTTGTAATAATCAGACCGACAAAAACTGACAGCTGTTTAGAGATGTCGTAGGCCACGGCTTTCAGTACCTGATCCACCACAATCACCAACGACGCAATGATGGTCATCTGCACGATAATGCGAATGCTGGAGGGGATGTAGCGGCGAATACTTGAGATGAAAAAGCTCGAAAACGCAGTCACGAGCGTCAGTGCAATACACATCACCACAGTCACCTTCAGTGAGGTGGTCACCGCTAGCGCAGAACAGATACCCAAAATCTGCAGTGCGATGGGATTGTTTTTGAAAATAGGGTCCGCCAATGTATCGCGAATCGTCATGACACCTCTCCTTGTCGAAGGTTATCAAGCAGCGGCTTGAACCCCTCTTCGCCAAGCCAATATTTCACTAAGTTGTCGACCCCTTTGGTCGTCAACGTCGCCCCAGACAAGCCATCCACCTGCCACTGGGCTTGAGCTGACCCCGCGCGAACGGAGCCCTTCAGCACCTCAATCGCCACCTCGTTACCCTGATACACCAACTTACCGGGCCAGATCGACTTCCACCGAGGGTTGTCCACTTCTCCGCCCAATCCAGGGGTTTCACCGTGCTCATAAAATCCAAGGCCCGCAATGGTATTACCATCTGACTCCAGCGCCATAAATCCGTAAAGCGTGCTCCACAGGCCATAGCCTCGGATCGGCAAAATAATCTTATCCAGCTCACCGCCATTGGTGCGCACTAAATAAACCAGCGCCTGATCCTCGCGCCGCACCAACTTAGCCGCATCTTCATCGTTAGGGATTGCCCGGGACTGAGCAGGATCTTTAGCCGCCTCTCGCTGGTCAAAACTTGCGGGATCGACGCCCTCGACAAATTGTCCTGCGTCTAAATTGACGATCCGCGTTTCTACCTGTTCAAACTGCTCTTCCACCGATCGCGAGGGATCTAACAGTCCAGCCGCCATCAGGATGTTTCGCTTGAGATCGAGTGTTTTATTCGCCTGTTGGGCGGGTTTGAGGAGCACCGCTGCCGTGGACACTACGATAGAACAGACCAGGCATAACCCAAGCGCCACCGTCAAAACACGTCCGAGCCCTTCTCCATTAGCTGACACGGGCAGCCCTCCTTTTCATGTTGGCACTCACGACAAAGTGGTCAAATAGTGGGGCGAAAAGATTGGCAAACAGAATTGCCAGCATCATCCCCTCGGGAAAAGCCGGATTCACCACCCTAATCAGCACACACATCACACCAATCAGAATTCCATAGGCCCATCGACCCGAGTTGGTCATGGCTGAGGAAACAGGATCGGTCGCCATAAAGAAGGCGCCAAATGCGAATCCCCCTACCACCATATGCCAATGCCAAGGCATCGCAAAAGCGGGATTAGAGTCGGAGCCCACCCCATTTAACAACAAACTGAAGCCAATCAGGCCCGCAAAACAGCCCGCTACCACACGCCAAGAAGCGATGCCTTGCACCAACAGAAACGCACCACCGATCATAATCATGAGCGTTGAGGTCTCCCCTATTGAGCCGGGAATGGTGCCAATAAAAGCATCCCACCAGGTGTAGGCCTGCGTCAGACCGGCCATGCCCTCTTGCGCAACCACACCCAGTGGCGTCGCCCCGGAATACCCATCCACCGCCGTCCAAACGGCATCGCCAGAAATCTGCGCCGGGTAGGCGAAATACAAAAAGGCGCGTCCGGTGAGGGCGGGATTCAAAAAGTTTTTGCCGGTGCCACCAAAGACTTCTTTGCCAATCACTACGCCAAAGCTAATGCCCATTGCCGCTTGCCACAGCGGAAGATCTGGCGGCAACGTCAAAGTGAATAAAATAGAGGTGACAAAGAAGCCTTCATTCACTTCGTGACCACGACGCATCGCGAAAAGAACTTCCCAAAAACCACCGACAATAAAGGTCACGAGGTAAAGCGGTAAAAAGTGCACGAGGCCGTACAGCATGTTGTGCCAGCCGTTCGCGGGATCGTGTCCGCCTAGTGCGGCCACCAAGCCACCACGCCACCCGTCCAACACTCCGCCTGACAGCGCCAAGACATCATTGGCCTGTAATCCGAGGTTATACATTCCGTAGAACATAGCGGGGAATGTCGCAAACCATACCGTGATCATAATGCGCTTGAGATCGACCCCATCACGCACATGCGCATTAGCCCGCGTCACGCTATTGGGTGAGTAAAAAATGGTATCGACCGCCTCATACAAGGCATACCACTTCTCTAAACGGCCTCCTGGCTTGAAGTGAGGCTCCATCGCATCTAACTGTTGTCGCAGTCCCATGTCTTAGCCCTCTTTTTCGATGCGCGTCAGGTTGTCGCGGAGAATGCCGCCATACTCATACTTACCCGGACAAACATAGGTGCAGAGCGCAACATCTTCCTCATCTAATTCAAGACACCCCAGCGCCTGAGCGGTCTCCGTATCGCCGACCAGCAATGCTCGTAATAATTGCGTTGGGAGAATGTCGAGTGGCATCACTTTCTCGTAGGCGCCCACAGGAACCATCGCTCTCTCTGAACCATTGGTCGACGTCGACATCGCCAGAGGCTTGGTGCCGAACCAACTAGATAGGTAGATGCCCAGCACCGAATGCTTTCGGCGCCCCAGAGACAGCCACCCCATAAAGGGTCGTTCTCTGCCCTCGGGCAAGAGGGCCACCTGCTGGTGATACCTACCCAAATAAGCCGTACCGCTCTGCACTGCGCGTCCCCCCAGGACTGATCCTGAGAGCAACCGTGCGTCCGCATCCGTCTGCTCACCCGCAACCAGCGCCTGTAAATCCGCGCCGACTCGGCTGATAATCAAGCGTGGCCGACTGACCGAGGGCCCCGCAAGCGATATCACTCTGTCGGTGTACAGCGCACCGTCGAGGAACAAGCGTCCGATGGCGATGACATCTTGGTATCCCACCGTCCAGGCAATCCTCTCTAACGATGCACCCATCAAAAAATGCACATGGGTTCCCACCAAGCCCGCTGGGTGTGGCCCACTAAAGTCATGCCGCGTTAGCCGCGCATGCTGGCTTTGTGGCATATCCGCGCCAGGTGCCGCACACAGATAAACAGGGCACTCGACCATCGCGGCCAATAACTCCTGACCTAGCAGAAAAGCATCCGGCTCTCTCGCAATGGCGATCTCGGGATCCGGTGCATGCGGGTGGGTATCAATCGCCGTAATAAAAAGCCCCTTCGGCGTAGTCTGTGGATCTGCGACCCGACCGAAAGGTCGCGCTCTGAGTGAGGTCCACTGACCCGACTCCAACAACTGCGCTTTGATGGCAGCGGGCGTGAGTGCACGCGCCTGCTCCGCTGAATGACGCTCAAAAGGTACTGCCTCATCCCCCTCAATCTCGACCACGACCGACTCGAACGCGCGCTTCGCGCCGCGGTTAACTGCCGCGACCCGACCACCCGCTGGCGAGGTATACCTGACGCCTTCGCACTTTTTATCCGTAAATAATAAATCGCCGCGCTTGACGACATCGCCCGCCTGCACCGCCATCGTGGGTTTCATGCCCGGGTAGTCATCTCCGAGTAGCGCGACCGCTCGAACAGTCACCGACTGATCCAGCTCGCTTGCCGGGGCGCCAGCAAGGGGGATACTTAAACCTTTCTGAATTTTTATCATGTCAGTGCTCATCTGTCTTTCCACCAAATATGTAGCGCACGATCTCTCTGCCGCGGCATAAAGGAAGCCTTCGCCTCACGCTCGCCGCTGACACTGTCGTATTCGGGGAAACACCCCCCCAGACTGTATTAATGGTACTGCAGACCGGGGGCTTCTTAAGGCCGGGCCCGTAGGGCTCTAAACGGTCGCCCGTATTCTATTCGACTTGGCCACCCAAGGCCAACCCGGGGCATAGATCCCAGCGTCAAAAGTGCACAAACAGCGCCGATCATTGGTTTTAAAGAGGATAAGGGCCCTTCTCGGGATACGTCTGATAGCGAATACCTGCCATACGCTCAAGAATCCGGTACACCTGACAGCTATACCCATATTCATTGTCATACCAGAGATACAGCACCGCCTGCGTGCCGCTGACGATCGTCGCTTTGGCGTCAAATACACAGGCAGCGCGCGAGCCGACAAAATCGCTCGACACCACCTCTGGGGAATCGGAATAATCGATTTGCTTTTTCATGCTCGAATGCAGAGCGATGTCCCGCATAAATTCGTTGACTGCCTCGCGTGTGGTGCTTTGCTTCAGCGTCAAATTCAAAATCGCCATTGATACGTTAGGCGTGGGCACGCGAATCGCGTTACCAGTCAACTTGCCCTCTAGTTGCGGGAGCACTTTGGCGACCGCTTTAGCGGCCCCTGTCTCAGTTAACACCATATTGAGCGGCGCACTGCGCCCTCGTCGCTCAGCCTTGTGATAATTGTCGATCAAGTTTTGATCATTGGTATACGCATGCACCGTCTCGACATGACCCGCCGTAATCCCGTATTCGTCGTCGGCGGCCTTGAGCACGGGCACAATGGCATTGGTGGTACAGGACGCCGCAGAGATCACCGTGTCTGTCTCCTCGATGGCGCTCTCATTAATGCCCGCAACAATATTCTTCACATCACCCTTGCCCGGGGCCGTTAAGATGACCTTGGCGACGCCTTTGGCCGCTAAGTGCCGTGACAATCCCGCTTTATCGCGCCATACGCCCGTATTATCGACGACGATGCCGTCCTGAATACCGTACTGGGTGTAGTCGATGTCCTCTGGCGCGTCTGCGTAAATCACCTTGACTTCATTTCCATTGGCAATGAAGGATTGGCGCTCTTCATCGACCCGAATGGTGCCCTTGAAGACGCCATGAACCGAGTCTCTTCGCAACAAACTCGCTCGTTTCAATAAATCGTCTTCGGCACCGCCTTTGCGCACCACGATGGCTCGCAGACGCAAGCTGTCGCCGCCATCGGTCTTGGCAATCAGAATCCGCGCCATCAATCGGCCTATACGGCCAAAGCCGTATAAAATGACATCGACGGGCTTATCAACGGGCTTCTGCGTCGCTCCCAGCAAATAGGCGAGTTCTTGCGCACAATATTCTTCAATGGAGAGTCCCTCTCCCGCACCTTTATCGTAGTACGCAACGGCAAGCCGTCCGATATCGAGGTGACAGGGGCCAAGATCGAGCTGACTGACCGCATTTAATACCGGAGCGGTCTCGAATTCGGATAATTCATTGGCTTCAATCTGACGCACCCAGCGGTGCGTCTTCATGATGTCGAGAACCGACTCGTTCACAAGGGAGCGCCCGTAAATGTAGCATTTGACATTGCGTTCACGAGATAGGCCACCCACGATCGGAATCATGGCTTCCGCTAGTGCCTCGCGCTCCTTCCAATCAGAAAAATAATCGCCAGGGCGGGGTCGCTTGCGTTGCTCTGTCACAGGGGATCCTCTTGTTGTGATGCCACCCGCGAGGGATGGCGCTTTGGCCTAGCTCTAACCGTCCATCGACCGTTAGCGTGCAGTGTCGCTCGGCATTATCGGAGTTGCAGGCCTGCCGAGGCAACCTTTTAACGCACTATTTCGGTGGTGACTGGACGCTCGGGTGCCTACAATACCCCTCTCTACCCTGTGACCCTTTGCATGTTTACCCAACTCCTCAGTGACACACCCTGGCCTGGCAAGGTCGGCACTCGCACTGCTTTAGGCCCCATGCCGGGCGCTGGCAGCACAGCGGCCGTCGCGGAGCTGGTAAGCTTAGGCAGGCCGCTGATCGTCATCGTCGCCAGTTCTGCAGAGGCGCAAACACTTGAGCGAGAGTTACCGCTTTTCTTGGCCACCGACGTCCCCGTATTAACACTGCCCGATTGGGAAACACTCCCCTACGATCATTTTTCGCCGCACCAAGATATCGTGTCGCAGCGACTGCGAACCTTCTTCGAGTTGCCACAGTTAACCGATGGCATCGTGATCCTACCGATCACCACCGCCATGCTCAGGACGCCGCCTCAATACTATATTGAAGGCAATACGCTAGACCTGAGCGTCGGGCAAACTTTTGATTCAGAAGCCTTCGCCACCCGGCTAACCTTAAACGGCTATCGAGCGGTTGATACGGTCTTCGAGCATGGCGAGTTCGCCGTCCGAGGTGCGCTGCTCGATGTCTTTCCAATGGGCAGCGAGTCGCCTTATCGTATTGACTTACTCGACGATGAAGTCGAGACCCTGCGCACCTTTGATCCCGATACGCAGCGCACTATCAATCGCGTTGAACAGATCAAGCTGATGCCCGCCAGAGAATTCCCAATGAGCCGCGACGCCATCCATCGTTTCCAGATGGCTTGGTACGAGGCGTTTGAGGGTGACGCCGATCTGTGCCCCGCATTCACTGAAATTAGCGCAGGCCGGGTGCCCGGCGGGGCAGAATGCTATCTCCCGTTATTTTTTGAACAATGCGGAACCGTCTTTGATTATCTTCCAGCCGATACGGCCATGGTGCTCCTCGGTGACCATTACAGCGCTGCGCAGCGCTACTGGACTGAAATCACCAGTCGCTTTGAAGAATACGGAATTGATCCGCGACGACCACTGCTACCACCTCAACGCGGCTTCGTTTCCGTAGAAGAAATTTATGCGGCACTGGGTGCGTATTCGGTGCTCGAGCTCAAGCCCGACGATCGCTCACCCGCGCATGTGCGGACCAACCTCAAAATACCACCATTGCTGGTTAGCGATGACGGGGCGGGAGGAAGCTATCAGCAAAAGTTAGTGCGGTTCATCAGTGATCATCAAGGCCCTCTGCTGCTCTGCGCCGAGAGTGCGGGTCGGCGCGAGATCTTGCTGGAAACGCTCGCGAAAGTGGACCTGAGCCCCACCGCGGTCGACAACTGGCCTGAATTCGTGGCGACTGGCGTCCTGTTTGGCATCAGCACCGCACCGGTCGATCGAGGACTTTACAGCGGTCCGGGGCAGCCCATGCTCTTGTCCGAAGCACAGATATTTGGTCAGCGCGTCGCGCAACGACGGCGCCGGCATAAGCGAATCGAAACAGATGCTGATGCCATCATCCGAGACCTGACTGAACTGCGGCAGGGTCTGCCGGTGGTTCACATTGAGCACGGAGTGGGTCGCTACCTGGGCCTGCAAGTCCTGCAAATTGACGGTGATGATGCGGAGTTTTTGCTGCTCGAATATGCCGAGGGCAACAAACTGTATGTGCCAGTGAGCTCACTGCAGCTGATCAGTCGATACACCGCTGGCGACCCCGACACCGCGCCCCTTCATCGACTCGGTACTGAGCAGTGGGAAAAAGCCCGTCGAAAAGCCCGTGAGCGCGCCGCCGACGTGGCCGCACAGTTACTGGATGTCTATGCGCGGAGAGCAGCACGGAAAGGGCATGCCCACTCATTAGACGAGACCAAGTGGGAACAATTTTGCGCCGCTTTCCCGTTCGAAGAAACGCCAGATCAAGCCGCTGCCATTGATGCCATTCGCAACGATATGTGCGCGCCGCAGGTAATGGATCGACTCGTTTGCGGCGATGTCGGCTTTGGCAAAACCGAGGTCGCCATGCGTGCCGCGTTTATCGCCGCACAAAATGGCCGCCAAACCGCCGTGTTAGTTCCGACGACATTACTGGCTAATCAACATCATACGAATTTTCGAGATCGCTTTGCCAGTTGGCCCTACTCGGTAGAGGTCGTATCGCGTTTTCAGTCAGCGAAGGATCTTCGCGATATCGTCGATCGCGTTAGCGCAGGCAAAATTGATATTCTTGTGGGGACGCATAAGCTCCTGCAAAGCGACTTTGGTTTCCACGATCTGGGTTTGCTCATCATCGATGAGGAGCACCGCTTCGGTGTCAAACAGAAAGAAGCGATCAAAGCACTCCGTGCTGAGGTCGACATCCTGACAATGACCGCAACCCCCATCCCCCGAACACTCAACATGGCGCTCGGCGGCTTGCGAGATCTGTCGATCATTGCCACGCCACCGGCACGACGGTTATCCATCAAAACCTTTATCAAAGAGCACAGCATTGCCCTGATCAAAGAGGCCGTGTTGCGCGAGACGCTGCGTGGCGGCCAAGTGTTCTATTTACATAACGAAGTCAAAACGATTGACGAAACGGCGCGAAAACTCGGCGAGCTCGTGCCAGGCCTCTCAATTGGTGTTGCACATGGACAACTGCGGGAACAACCTCTCGAGAGGGTCATGTCTGACTTTTATCACCAACACCATCACATTCTGGTCTGCTCCACGATTATCGAAACGGGGATTGATATCCCTAATGCGAACACCATCATTATTGAGCGGGCCGATAAATTTGGGCTTGCGCAGTTGCATCAGCTGCGTGGTCGAGTGGGGCGTTCGCACCATCAAGCTTACGCTTACTTGCTCAGCCCACCCCGATCACTGATCACCTCGGATGCGCAAAAGCGCCTAGAGGCCATCGAAGCGGCTGGCGATTTGGGTGCCGGCTATCAGCTGGCTTCGCATGATATGGAAATACGCGGCGCGGGCGAATTACTCGGCGCTGAGCAGTCGGGACAAATTAATCAGGTGGGGTTTTCTCTCTACCTGGAGATGCTCGACAGTGCCGTCGCCGCACTGCAACGAGGTGAGATTCCCGATTTGGACCAACCCCTCGACAGTGGTACCGACGTCAAGCTCCACGTCCCAGCACTCATTCCCGAGCAATATCTGCCGGACATCAGTACTCGCTTGGTGCTGTA
>CAJQKG010000220.1 GCA_905478845.1 uncultured Luminiphilus sp. | reverse complement strand
AAGAAGTGTCACGATACTACGGTCGTTTTCAGATTACGCGACCTTTACTCGAGATGCGCAATTTGACTCAGGTGTCGCAGCTCATGGTGTCGTGTGCGTCTGGGCGAAAAGAAAGTCGAGGGCTGCATTTTAATTCTGATTACCCCAACGCCCTCCCCGAGGCGCATGACTCGGTACTGATACCCCCCAACTTTGACCCCACAGTGGCGTTAGCCGGTCCGGTAGAACGATTACCCGAGTATCGATAACGACCCGCGGCTATCCCTCAAGGCCATGAAAACGCCTTATTTCGGCAATCACGGGTTGCCAGCGTGGCTCGGCCGGATCACTGCGCGCCATGACCCATTCGAGCAGATCTTGATCGTCCTGAAATAACAGCTCTCGATACAGCGCCCGCAACTCCGCAGGCATGTCCGCGAACCCTTCCTCAATAAAGGGAGACAGTAACAAGTCTAATTCCAACAGCCCGCGCCGACTGGCCCACCTTGCTCTGTTCCATTCCTCGCGCTGCTCCATGCTCGTGACCCATTCTGCCTACCCAAAGGTGTAGTATAGGCGTCTTACCTAACACTTGCCGGGGGCACCTTAGTCGCGTGACTGATCTTGAGACATTGCCGCAATCCACTGTGCCGGAAGAAACTGATCTGGTGATGACATTAGCCGGCGCGGATGCCATACACTTTCTTCAGGGACAAACCACCGCAGACTTTGAGAATACCGAACCGGGCGCTGTTCGTTTTGCTGCCTTTTGCAATCCAAAAGGCAGAGTAATCGCAGACGTCCTTGCCATCGTTGTCAGTAACGACCAGGTCATGCTGCGGGGCCGGCAAGCCGTCATGACCGCGCTGGCAACCCACCTGAAGCCGTACCTTTCTTTTTCTAAAAGCACGCTGTCTGACTCACATTGGAGAATTTCCTGCGAAAAGATCGGCGCTCAGAGGTCAGCGACAGAACACGCCGCCCGACTGCAATACGACGCCGATACCCTCGTACGCATTGATATACCGCGAAGCGACGACATCACCGAAAGTTGGCGCGTTAGTGGCACTGCAGCGCACAGCCAAGCAGCGGAGCCCCTCGCTTTAGCTGAGGTTGACATCATGACGGCTCGGGCCAGGGTAGAACTCGAAACGATCGGTGCCTATTTGCCACAAGATCTGAATTACGACCTCAACGGCACCGTCAGCTTCACGAAAGGCTGCTATACCGGACAAGAGATCGTCGCCCGGCTACATTATCGCGGCACGCCAAAGCGGCGTTTATATCGCGCCGTAATCGACGACACAGGCGGCACGGTGGCGCCCGGTAGTCGACTGAGCAACGCGTCGAATCGCGCTGTGGGTAGCGTGGTCAATCACGCCAGCATCAGGGGCGCTCAGCAAGCGCTCATTGAGCTGACTCCTGAGGCGGCCAGCGATTCGGTATTACTCGAGGATCCCCAGGACACACTTTCTGCCATTGAGGCCTGTTACGAAGAGAGCGACCACTCTACCTCGTCTCGTTGATGGGCACGTAGAAAGGCATTCGCCTTAGTGAAGTGCTTACAGCCGAAAAAACCTCTGCGAGCTGACAGCGGTGAAGGATGGGAGGCCTGCAATATACAATGCCGCGATCGATCAATCGCAGCCCCTTTTGTCTGTGCGTGGTTGCCCCAGAGCATGAACACCACCGGATGCCCACCCTGGTTCACCGCACGCACAACAGCGTCCGTGAAGGTCTCCCAGCCTTTACCTTGGTGCGACCCCGCAAGCCCCCTCTCGACAGTGAGCACGTTATTAAGCAACAGTACGCCTTGGGCTGCCCACTCCGTCAGATCAGCTCGCTCCGGCGGTGCAATGCCGACGTCCGTCACCAATTCGCGGAAAATATTACGCAGAGAAGGCGGCGGTGGCCCCCCGTCCTTGATCGAGAAACTCAGCCCGTGCGCTTGGCCGGGACCATGATAAGGATCCTGCCCTAGCACCACCACTTTGACCGCATCCGGTGGTGTCGCGTTGAGGGAGGCAAAGTATTCACTCTCAGCAGGATAAATCTCTTTCCCGGCTGCTGTCTCTGATCGCAAAAAGAGACTCAACTCGGACAGATACGATTGTTGAAATTCATCATCAAGGAGTGTTCGCCATTCCTGACGTAAGGGTCCTAACTGAACCATCGTAACCTCCGATAACGATGCGCTGGCATGTCTGCTACCTCAGCGTGTTGCGTTCCGGCCACGGCAGACCCCAGCCATCCACTGTGTTGTATCAATCCCGCTGCCGAGCTTGCCGTCGAACCCGGAGAAGTCCCTGACCAGACACCAGCAGAACACCGATCCAAACGAGCCCAAAGGAGGCCGCCGTCACCAGGTCAATGGATTCGCCCAATGCGGTTTGTGCAACCAACAACTGCAGCGTGGGCCCCAGATAGGAGGTGAATCCTACGATACTCAGTGGCAATAATCTGGCGGCGGCAATATACGTCAGCAGTGGCGCGGTTGTATAAACGCCTGACAATAGCAGGAATAGATCCACTCGAAGACCATGCGCGCCCAGACCCGCCCCACCGGTAAACCATAGCCAGCCCAAGGCAAAGGGGGCCATACAGAGCGTTTCAATAAACAAACCCTGCATCGTATCGGCCACGATATTTTTACGAATGGCTCCGTAGAGCGAAAAGGTAATGGATACGACCAGACTGATCCATGGCAGGCTCCCATAGGCAACAATCTGCAACATTACCGCCGCGACGGCGAGCGCGATTGCCAGCCGATGCGCCATGCTGAGGGTTTCCTGAAAAACGAACCTGCCCACGATGATAGTGAGTAACGGCAGCATGAAATAACCGAGGCTCGCTTCGGTGGCACGACCCGCGTTCACCGCATAAACAAAGACGCCCCAGTTAGTGCTAAGCAGTAGCGTGGCGCAGGCACTCCACAGGAGTGTTTTACGGTGCTTGATCAGCGCCCATGTGGCCGGCAAGCGACGCATCCAGAGCAGGATTACCGTCGCAATGGGCAAGCTCCAGATCGCTCTATGGGCGACGACATCAATCGCTCGCACAGGCTGGGTTTCAATCCAAAATAAGGCCGCAACCCCCCAAATAATATTGGCAATCACCGCCAATGAAAGGCCCGTCTTTAACTGCTGTCGAGAGTAATCCAACGTATTCGACTCCAATCCTCTTGCACTAAGACCACGCAGCTCGCGAAACCAATCTAAGGGCCAAAACTGACAGGCGTCGAGTGTACTGCGGAGCGAGCATACATCAGGTCTGCCCTGACGATGATCCGCCCCATCGAGCCAGTCAGCAGAGATGACCGCAATCAATGCTATGGTCCATCGGCTCATCCAAACCTGCTGGAATCGTCATGCCACCATTTCATGCCAATTCGCCCTTGTCCTGCCTGTTAGGCGCTCTGACGTTGCTGATGCTATCTCAGCCCCTCGTTGCCGACCCAAGAGTCGCCACGGATCCAGAAGCCCTTTACTGGCAGGCTGCCATGGCGCGTCTTGAGATCCCGGTCATCCGCTCGGTGGGGGGCCGGATGCGACACTTTACCGAACACTGCAGTGCTACCGCCATCACACCCGGACCCGCCATACTGCTGCTGAGCGCCTGGCACTGCTTCGAAGATTACGCTGCGACACAAGGGGCCATCGAACTATTCACGCAACACTCGACCGATACTGCATTACCCCTGCGCCTGATTGTCAGCGGCGGCTCGATG
>CAJQKG010000219.1 GCA_905478845.1 uncultured Luminiphilus sp. | reverse complement strand
GAGGTGAGATTGCTGTGCGTGTGATGCGCACCGCCAAGGCATTGGGGTTGAAGACGATTGCCGTCTATTCCGAGGCAGACGCTGCGGCTCTGCACGTGCGGCAGGCCGATATGGCCATCCCACTGGGGGGGCTCGCGGCGAGTGAGTCCTACCTCAACGCGGCGGCCATTCTTGAGGCGGCGCAGAAGGCGGGCGCCGATGCCGTTCATCCTGGCTATGGTTTCTTGTCTGAAAATACGGCGTTCGCTGCCGCTTGTGCCGAAGCCGGCGTTCGATTCATCGGCCCACCTGCGACCGCAGTGGAAATCATGGGTGATAAGGCCTTGTCGAAGCGAGCAATGCTTGAGGCGGGTGTGCCCTGTATCCCGGGTTATCAGGGTGAGGATCAATCAGTTGAGACGCTCATCCAAGAGGCAGAAAAAATAGGAACCCCCGTAATGATCAAAGCGGCCGCGGGCGGTGGTGGCCGAGGCATGCGACGGGTCGAGGATCTGAGCCTGTTGTCTCAAGCGATCGAATTGGCACGCTCAGAGGCGCAGCGCGCTTTTGGCAATGACGACTTAATTTTAGAGCGTGCTTTGCAAGCGGCTCGTCATGTCGAGATACAGATTTTTGCTGATATGCACGGAAATGTAATTCATTTGGGGGAGCGGGATTGCTCCTTACAACGTCGTCACCAAAAAATTATTGAGGAATCACCCTGTCCTGTCATGACACCCGAGTTACGGCGCGCGATGGGGGCCGCGGCGGTAGAAGCGGCCAGAGCTGTTGCGTACGTCGGTGCAGGGACGGTCGAGTTTTTATTAGATGCCTCGGGGGATTTCTTTTTCCTTGAGATGAATACCCGTTTGCAGGTAGAGCATCCGGTGACCGAGGCGGTCACCGGCTTTGATTTAGTGCAGTGGCAGATTCGCGTCGCACAGGGTGAAAAGCTGCCGGTGCAGCAGGAAGAGGTCGATCTGGTCGGGCATGCGATCGAAGTCAGACTGTGTGCGGAGGATCCCGCGTCAGCTTTTTTGCCCAGCTCGGGACCCGTTTCATTGTTTGAGGTGCCGGCTGCTGAGGGCGTGAGAGTAGACACCGGCGTCGAGACCGGCGATGCCGTCTCGCCTTTTTATGATTCGATGGTGGCGAAGGTGATTGCTTGGGGACCAACCCGAGATGCCGCGCGCATCCGACTGCGCGCTGCATTAGAGAGTACTGCACTCATGGGCGTCACCCATAATCGTGAGTTTTTAATGACACTCCTGAGTCATCCTACGTTTGTGGAAGGATTAGCGACCACCGATTGGGTTGACCAGCACTTTGCTGACGGTTATCAGCGTAAAGTGCCCGGCACGCGCGAGACGGCAGCGGCTATTGCCTTACAGCAATCACTTGCTGCTGAGCGACACTTTGCCCACGCCTTGTCTGTCAGCGCTGAATTACGCGGATGGGTATCCACCGGTGCGACAGAAGTCAGCTATCGTTATGGTTGCGGCGATGACGAGTTTCAGGCAGTCGTCACAACACACAGTGCGCAACATTATGAGATTTTGATCGGCGAAGACCGACACAAGGTGGTCTGTCAGCCCATGACGGAGGCCTGTGCAACGATGGTGGTCGACGGTATCCCAGAAACCTTACAGTTTGTTGCCCCGTCAGCAGCGGTGATTGAGATAGCGGGACAGCGTACGGATTTCATCTTGAGCAACCTAGATCTCATTCCGCCCGAAAGTCAGGATGTGTCACAGGGGGGGAGTGTGACCGCGCCCATGCACGGACAGATGTTGTCATTGTTGGTAGAGGATGGTGAGCAAGTCGAGGCGGATCAACGTTTGGCGGTTTTTGAGGCGATGAAAATGCAGCATGAAATTTTGGCGCCGGTCGCCGGCACCGTCACGGACATCCGCGCTCAAGTAGGCATGCAAATGGCTGCTGGAGATGTCATATTGACGTTGGATGAAGGGGACGGTGCATCACCTTCGTGACGGCTAAAAAAGACCTGACAATGAATCACTTTTGCGAGGAGTCACGATGAAGCAGGCGGATGATTTTTTATTGGAGTCACAAGCGTTAGATAAGCTGGTGACGCCGCTAACCGAGATCGAGTTGACTCAGGTGACGGGCTTTAAATCCTGGACTTTCGAGGCCATCCTTCGGCATCTCCATTTTTGGAATCGAATGGCGGATCTGGCGCTGACAGCGCCCGACGACTTTCAGAAGGCTCTGAAGCCGGCGGTAGACGCAATGATGGCAGGCAAGACATTGCCGGAGATCGAGCTTGAACATTTCTCTGAGACTGGACTGTCTCTGGTCGCGCTATGGCGCTCAGGATATCAGTCAGTCGCGGCGGCGTATTTACAGGCAGACGTCTCACAGCGGGTGGCCTGGGTAGGTCCCAGTATGAGTGCTCGTTCGGCCATTACCGCGAGACAAATGGAAACCTGGGCGCACGGGCAGGCGATTGCCGATGAGCTGAGTGTGCAACGCGAGGAAGCCGATCGGATTCACAACATTGTCATTTTGGGCGTGAATACCTTTGGGTGGTCTTTTACCGTTCGCGGTGAAGCGGTTCCCGAGACA
The DNA here is from genome assembly GCA_905478845.1 of uncultured Luminiphilus sp. Lineage (GTDB taxonomy): Bacteria > Pseudomonadota > Gammaproteobacteria > Pseudomonadales > Halieaceae > Luminiphilus. Next base: position 2,602 of record CAJQKG010000219.1, on the reverse strand, counting down.
CAGCCCTTTTTATCGTTGCAGTCTCCCTCCGGCGAATGCTGGGAGTTTGGCCCCCCTGATAGCGATCAGCGCATTAGCGGACAGGCGCATGAATTTGCTCAGGTGGTGACGCAAACTCGCAACGTTCAGGATACCCAGTTGCAATATCAGGGTGCGATTGCTGAAGACTGGATGCACCATGCCCAGTGTTTTGCTGGGGTAGCGTCAGAGCCGCCAGTGCCAGGAGCACGACGAATCAAGTAATGCGGAAGCCAAGGAGCACGCTTACAGGTGTGGCTCATAGCGCTGGGTCTTTGCTTAGAGACGCCGGCGCCAGTCGATTCACCATTCGTTTGAGCGCTAACCAAAAGAGGGCTTCATCGGAATAACCCGTGACACGATCTATCTCTTGGCAATCTTGAATTTGAACAAAGGTAGGTGTGCTGCTGACGGGGGTCGCCACACAGTCCGAATGGTCGTGTTGGCCGTCTTGCCACGCTTCTAGCGATATCCGTTGTAGCGGTAAACGCGCTGATTCCTCGGTTTTATGGTAGATCACGCCCACCTCGCGATCGAATTGGGCGCAGGCGCCGCAGGTTGGGCTGTAAACATAGACTAAAACGGCTTGTCCGGGGGGGGCGCCCAGGCTGACGAGTGCCCAGAGCGAGAGGCCGACAGCGACTAGGCACTTGTTGAGACCTGTCATGCCCGGGCGATAGCGATGGATCATAGTTTGATGTAAGCCCATTGATGGCGGACTTGAAGGCGCGCTAACTCCGCGACACCTGAAGGGATTGTCTCTACTCCCAACGCCAAATCGTCTGCGCTGAGGTCATAGCTGGTTAACGTCGTTTCGCAGGCAAGGATACGAATGCCAGCCGCAATGAGTTGCTCCATTTGAGCGCTGTAAGCGCCTCCGCTCGAATCAGTGGCGTTGTCGAGTGCGGCTTTGACTCCCTCTGCGATGAGAATGACCCGCGTTGGCATGCCCTGGTTGGCAACGTGATGTCGCCCAATTTGTCGCAGAACGCGGTTCATTTTGATGTCAGAATCAACGTGAAATACGATCCCCGGTGAGTCTACGTCATCGCTTTGTGATGCCAACGGCGCGCATAACAAAAACAAGAGTATGAGTGGCGTCAAAAGGTGACGAAACATGGCCTGCTCCTCACTGAGTTGTTTAACGGTATCGGATAGAGGCGCCCCAAGCGATTGATTTTGTGTTCCATTGGGAGTCACTGATGGGCGATTCGACTAACCCTGCACCCAATCCCTAAGGACAGATGCCATTAAGAAGTAAGGTGGCTCATTGGCAAAGTAGATAGGGGGCTGGCGCCTCAGCGACAAATTTACATAAAGTTATATCATTATTCTTTAAAAGAATATAGTGTTGGCGTGGTTTCAATTCGATATCCTTGGAGTGAATAGTCTGTTGGCGAGGGGCAAGGTGACAAGCCGAGACAATCAAGAAAGAGGACACTTAGCTCCAGCTCCCGAGTCATTTTTAGGTGCGGATTTGGTCGACGAAATTCATACCAGTGGTGTGAATGCGGCTCGCCGGAGATTGTTGAAGGGAGCGCTGGCCACGGCCACCGCAGCCGCTATCCCCCAAGTGGCTGCTACCGATGACGCCGACATACTAACCCTACCGAGTTGGAGTCGTAGCTTAGGCAAGCCCGTGGTGACAACGCCCTACGGCCAGCCATCTCCCTTTGAAGCTCAGGTCATTAAGCGACAAAGCCCCGGCTTGACTCAAACCAATCAGGCAAGTGTTGCGTTTACGCCACTGCAGAGCTTGTTCGGCATGATCACGCCCAGTGGGCTGCACTTCGAGCGGCACCACCAAGGGTGGGTTGATATCGATCCAACGCGCCATCGTTTGATGATCAATGGTCTGGTCGACTCGCCTTCGGTTTTCACTATGGCCGATTTACTCAGACTGCCCAGTGTCTCGCGTATCCATTTTTTAGAGTGTGGTGCTAACACAGGGCTCGAGTGGGGCAATGTCGCGGTACCGACGGTGCAGTACACCCACGGTATGTTGTCAGCCTCCGAATTCACGGGGGTCCCGGTATCGCTGTTGCTAGAGCGGGCAGGCTATGATCGTCAGCGCGCGCGATTCCTGCTCGCTGAGGGTGCCGATGGTTCTGCTATGACGAGAACCATCAACTTAGACAATGCACTGGACGATGCCCTCGTGGCTTATGGCCAAAATGGCGAAATGTTGCGACCCGAAAATGGCTATCCCTTGCGACTAGTGGTGCCGGGCGTGCAGGGCGTTTCCTGGGTTAAATGGCTGCGCCGCCTAGAGGTGGGAGATCAACCTTGGGGGACTAAGGATGAAACCTCACACTATGTGGACCTCATGCCCGATGGGACTCATCGTCAGTATTCCGCCATTCAAGAAGCCAAATCGGTGATTACCTCGCCTTCTGGTGGGCAAACCTTGTTAACGCCCGGGTACTATTGCATCACGGGGTTGGCGTGGAGTGGTCGGGGGACGGTGAGTAAAGTGGAGGTATCGACTGATGGTGGCCAAAACTGGCGTGCCGCAAGAATCGATGGACCGATGCTGCCTAAGGCGCTGACACGTTTTAATTTTGATTGGGTCTGGACCGGTGAG
>CAJQKG010000218.1 GCA_905478845.1 uncultured Luminiphilus sp. | reverse complement strand
TGCTGGTCAGCAGGTGCAAGCGACGCGTCCGCGACAGAGGGAATGCTGATATCGAAGGTGTGCTGGGTACTCATCTCATTATACTTCATGGGATTCAGCGCCCGCTCCATCCCATCCATAGAGGGGGTAATGACCAGTCTCTCGGCCAGTTGGCTATCTGTTAAGCCAACAAACTGCGGGAGTGCGCTGAGTGCAAGGTGGAGCTTGGCGGTGCCACTGCGCGATCGATAGTGCTCGACCCGTCGAGCCATACCGACTTCCATTTGATCGTAGCCCAGCAGATCACAGAAAGTGGTTTTTGGATCGGCGCTCGAGATGACGAGCCTTGCCGAGATGGCCTCACCAGACGCCAATGTCACGCCGGAGACTCGGTCGTCGGTCTTGGTAATGCTCTCCACCGGTGAGTCAAGTCGTAGCGCGGCGCCTTGCTTTGTCGCGACCTCAGCCAAAACGGTACCCAGTGCCCCCATGCCGCCGATGACCTGAGTCGTACCCGTTTGACTTAGGTATTCCCCCGTGACGCGATGAAGATAGCTATAGACCGTGTTGGGTGACCGGGGACCCATATTGGTACCGGTGACCGCGTCGAGCGCGATGGTGCTTTTTAAGGCATCGTGCTTAAAGTGCTCATTCATGACATCGTAGATATTGATCATGACGATGCGCATGATGTCGCGCATGTACTCACGCCCCATCATTTTCAGACCAAGCCCCAATTTCATGAGGGTAAATCGGTCTCTCCAATTGTGCTCGACTAACTTGGGCGGTCGGCCGCGATACAAATGAGTCATCAACTTAGCGAAGCGCCGCATCATCTTGCGGAACTCGCGATAGGCGGCTTGATCGACCGGATCGACTCCGGCACCAGCAATATGGTCGCCATCGAGGGTCAAATGATTTCCGTCAGGTTGCAGGGAGATCGTGGTCTTAGTGTCGCTAAGCTTCAGGCCTGCACCGTGAAGGTTGAGATCCTTGGTGATACTGCGATCAAACTGTGAGAACCATTGGGCGCAATCTGACACCTTAAAGCCCGCTGTAAATTCACGCGTACTGGCACAGCCGCCGGGTTCCGATCGTCCATCCAGCACTAAAACTCGATGCCCTGCCTTGGCGAGGTAGGTGGCGCAAATCAAGCCATTGTGGCCGGCACCTATGACCACTGCGTCGTAATCAGTCATCAGCATATTCTCCAGGCACAGTATTGGGTCGTTTCAGGTCTGACAGAATCTCTCTTGCTGAGTTGGCGCCGGGTGCCGCCATTACGCCGCCACCGGGGTGGGTCCCTGAGCTACACATATACATGCCCTTGATGGGGCCTCGATATTGGGCGTAGCCGGGGAAGGGGCGATTGAACAGGAGTTGATCAAAGGTCAATTCACCCATAAAAATATTGCCCTCAGTAAGCCCGACTTCGGCCTCGATCTCGCGAGGTGTTCGGGTTTCACAGTGCAGAATGAGATCTTTGAAATTAGGACTGTAATTTGATATTTGGTCGATCACTGATTTTTCAAAGCCATCTTTGTCCTCGTCGGTCCATTCTCGGCCCTCCACTTTAGGGGGCGCGTACTGAACGAATACCGACATCATGTGCTTACCAGGAGGTGCCATGGTGGGGTCGGTCAGCGAGGGAATCATCATGTCGAGGTAGGGGTCCTTTGACCAGGTTCCCGCTTTCCAGTCATCGTAGGCACGTTCTTGGCGTTCTAGTGAATCACTGAAGTGTAGGTCACCCGCCATGAGCTTGTTCTTGGGGTCGAGGCCATGAAAAACCGGCAAACCGTCGAGCGCGATATTGAGTTTTCCTGAGGAGCCTCGGATCTTAAAATTCCGTGCTTTCTTTAAGACATCTTTGGGCAGGTCAGAGGGGTTAATAATGTCTAAGAAGGTTCGCTTCGGGTCCAGGTTAGACACGACGACAGGCGCTCGATACTCAGTACCATCCTTTAGTGCCACGCCGGTAACGCTGCCATTTTTCACCATAATTTCATCGACGTTGGCATCACAAATGATCTCACCACCGAAGGATTGAAAGGACTTTGACAGTGAGCTCGCAATGGCGCCCATACCGCCTCTGGCAAAGCCCCAGGCACCCACATTGCCATCCACATCGCCCATATAGTGGTGCAGTAACACATACGCGGTACCGGGTGAGTACACTCCTAGTGCAGTGCCGATAATGCCACTGCCGGCCATATGCGCCTTGATGACATCGGTCTCAAAATACTCGTTGAGATAATCCCCCACACTGGCGGTCCAGAACTTGATGGTATCGAGGAGTTTCTCCTCCCCTAAGTTCATAAAGGAGCGGGCGAATTCCAATAAGTCCCGCAGATCTTTGGGTTTGAGTGATGTGGGGTCGGGCGGCGTTCGCAGCAAATAAGGGCGAATCAATTTGGTTTGCAGACTCGTGTCTGCAGAATAGCGATCGTAAGCGTTGGCATCGCGCTTGGAGTGGCGTGCGAGCTCGCGATAATGACGGTCGTGGTCACTGTAATTGCCGAAGTGATCGCCATTACGCATAAAGGTTGCGCCACCGCCAAAGGGCACGACTTGTAACCCGTGCCGCGGCAGTTCGAGGTCTCTCGTAATCTCGGGTCGCAACAGACTCGAGACATAGGAGCAATTTGAGTAATACCAGCCTTTGTGCAGCTCTCTACTGACCGTCGCGCCTCCAATGTAAGGATTGCGCTCCAGTACGGCGACCTTGAGGCCTGCTTTGGCGAGATAGGCGCCATTGGTGAGGCCGTTATGGCCCGCACCGATGACAATGGCATCGTATTGGTTCACTACTGTCTCCAGCAATTCCAGAGTAGGTGTTAATGTTGCCATGATCGTGGTTTGCCGTCTACTCAGAATGAATGACCGTTCATTCCTTGGTTGAGCGTGCGGTTTGAAGCTCGTACACTGTCAGCGCACTGGGTAGATAAAGAATGAGTGGTACGGTGGCTGAAAAAGGGTTGGCACAGTCCTCTTCTGTGGGTAAACGACGGCAAATTCGCCCGAAAGCCGAGCGCCGTCAGCAACTCATTGATGCCACCATCCGCTGTATTGCGCAGCACGGTCTATCGGCCATTACCGTGCAGATGGTAACCCGCGAGGCGGGACTCAGCGTCGGCATTGCGAATCTTCATTTTCAGAGCAAAGACAATTTATTGCGCGAGACACTCCGGTTCGTTGCAGAGGAGTATCACGGTGGTCAAATCCAGATTATGGAGGGCGCTGCCCTTACCGATCTGGGGGAAAGGCTGGACGCATTGCTGGATTTTCAACTGGGTAGAGGTGTGACGCAGCGA
>CAJQKG010000217.1 GCA_905478845.1 uncultured Luminiphilus sp. | reverse complement strand
TGAGGATAGAAGACGTCGAGCGTGTCTCCCGTTGCATTCTCAGAGGCGATTCCCAAACCAAATCCATGCAAAGCACTCACGGTAGTAACTCCTCAAACATTAAATTGTTGCTGGTAGTGATCAGCGAAAAAGCCCACCACGATCTCGTTCCCTAACTCAAGAAGCGGGCGTTTTATCAAGGTGGGATGAGCGAGTAATACCCGCTGCGCATGACCACTCTCTAGTGCTTTTCGTTCTGCATCGGCCAGGTTTCTCCACGTTGTACTGCGTCGGTTGACGAGCTGCTCGACGCCGACACAGTCGAGCCACAGAGACAGTTTAGACGGTGACGGCAACTGCTCGCGGAGGTCGACAAAGTCATAAGCGATATGGTGCGCGTCAAGCCACTTTCGTGTCTTGCGGATCGTGTCGCAGTTGGCGATGCCATAAATCGTTGGCGTTGTCATCATCGTGAAAGTCTTTAGCCTGATGGGTGGGTGCTGATAGGGGGCTTAGCCCAGCCTGTCTCAGCAACCCGATGCCGATGAAGGTTAGCAGAATCGGCGCAGAATGGCTGTTAGATTCACGCTTTGTTGCATTGCTTAGGGTGCTTTCGTGCGGGATAGCAGGTGCGACAAATCTCACAAACGCGGCCATCACAGCCTCGCGCGGTACAGTATTCTCGGCCATAAAAAATAATCTGCAGATGCAATGCATTCCAGCACTCTATCGGGAAGGCACGTTTGAGATCTCGTTCAGTCTCCACCACATTGCGCCCGCGTGTGAGTCCCCAGCGTTGAGCCAGTCGGTGAATATGTGTGTCCACGGGAAAGGTAGGCATACCAAAGGCCTGTGCCATCACAACGCTGGCGGTTTTGTGGCCCACACCGGGCAGCTGTTCAAGCGCTGCCATATCGGCAGGCACTTCGCCCTGATAGAGGTCGAGTAGCATTTGACTGAGACGATGAATCGCTTTCGATTTTTGGGGAGAAAGCCCGCAGGGGCGGATAATCGCGCGGATGGCCTCCACCGTTAATACAACCATTTGATCAGGCGAGTTGGCTTGCTTAAACAGCGCGGGTGTTACTTGGTTAACTCGCTCATCCGTGCATTGCGCACTCAGTAAAACGGCAATCAGTAGGGTGTAGGGGTCCTGATGATCGAGAGGCACCGGTGTCTTGGGATACAGTGATTGCAGTCGCTCACCAATGTACGAGATGCGCTCTGCTTTGCTCATATTTGACACGACCGCCGCCCTACCAATCGTGACGCAAGCACTCGGCAATGCGCTCCGCTGCTTCAACGCACTGGGAGAGTTCGGCGACTAAGGCGATCCTCACACGCATCGCACCTGGATTCCCTGCTGCGGTCTCGCGCGCGAGATATCGGCCGGGTAACACACTGACGCCTGCTTTTTCATAGACCGTCTGCGCAAAGCGTTCGTCATCAACAGGGGTTTGAGGCCACAGGTAAAAGCCTGCATTGGGTTTGGGTGTGGGTAAAACGGAAGACAGTATGGGTAGGACGGCTTCGAATTTTTCGCGATACCGCGCACGATTGGTGATGACGTGCTCTTCGTCACCCCATGCCCATTCACTCGCAATTTGATGATGCAGTGGCATGGCACAGCCATGGTAGGTTCGATAGCGCCGAAAATGCGCGATCCACTCGGGATCGCCCGCCACAAAACCCGATCGCAGACCGGGCAAATTGGAGCGCTTGGATAAACTGTGAAAACACAGGCAATGCCGAAATGCCCCATTGCCCATGGCGGCAGCGGCTTCTAGTAGCCCCGTTGGGGGGGCATCTTCATCCGGGTAAATCTCGCTATAGCACTCATCACTGGCAATTAAAAAGTCATGCTCGTGAGCGAGCGCAATCAAACGCTGCAATTGATCGCTGGGCATCACGGCGCCACCTGGGTTGCCGGGGGTGCACAGGTAAACGAGTTGGCAGTTTTGCCACTGCGCTGCAGTGACCAGGTCAAGATCCGGTAGGAAGCCGTTGCGCTCATCGCAATTAAGCAGCAGTGGTTGGGTACCTGCGAGCAGCGCTGCGCCCTCATAAATTTGATAAAAGGGGTTAGGGCAAATGACGGCGCCCGCTTGATGCGTGCTGACTACTGCCTGCGCTAGCGCAAATAAACCCTCTCGAGTGCCATTAAGGGGAAGAACGTGACGCTCGGGGTCAACCGACGGCAGCGCAAAGCGCGATTCTAGCCACCGGGCAATCGCCTCCCTCAGCTGCGCTCGTCCCTGTGTCGCTGGATATTTTGCGACCAGCAGCGCGTGTTCCTGTAAGCGTGCGACGGCGCCTTCGGGTGGCGGATGCTGGGGCTCTCCCACAGTGAGCGGGATGACAGGGCTTAGGGCGGGCTCTATGGGGTTGAGTAGCGTCGCCAGCCGCTCAAACGGATAGGGCTGGAGCAGTGTGAGGCCAGCGTTCAAATGTCATGCTCGGACGGCAAACTATCGGGGTCTTGAGTCAAGCCATCTAGCTCGGCGATCAAGTCGCTTTTGAGTTGGTTAACTAGCGTTGTATCGGTCAGTTGGCCACCCGAGGCATCGGCCAGGAAAAAGATATCTTCGACTTTCTCACCCAGCGTTTGGATTTTTGCGCCCTGTATTGACACGGCGTAACGGGACAGCACCGAACCTAATCTCGCCATGAGCCCGGGTCGGTCTGCCGTGGTGACTTCTAAAATGGTAAATCCACCCGAGTCGTCCTGCGAAAACGCCACTGTGGTGGGGATCGTAAAAGCCTTGGTTGTTCGTGGCGTGTGTCGGGAAATGGTTTTTAGCGTGGCGTGCTGCAGACTATGTTGAATCGCTTGTTTGATTTCGACCGCGTTATCGGGATGCGCATCGAGGGATGAGCCATCATTTTTTAGGACAAAAAAGGTATCCAAGGTGCTGCCATCGGTATCGCTGTAGATGCGGGCATCATGAATGCTGAAGTCTAATGACTCCAATGCGGCACAGATCCGAGCAAAAGTATCCGGCGCGTCACGAGTATGGACAAAAATTTGTGTCGCATTTCCAATCGGTGAATCGCTGGCCTGACGCACTAATACCAGGGCACCGCTTTGGATGTCATGGTCAGCGATGGCCTCGGTATGCCACGCAATGTCCTCTGGCCGTTCGCGTAAAAAGTAATCGTCACCACGGGTGGACCAGGCAGTTAAGAGTTCATCGGGCAGAAAGCCTCGGTATTCGAGTGCCTCGGTAGCAGCTTGTTTGGTGTCTTCGATGACTTGCTCTCGTCCCAGTGGATTCTGCAATCCGCGCGACAACGCTCTGCTGGTTTCGGTATAAAGTTGGCGCATCAGGGAGGAGCGCCACGCATTCCACAACTCGGGATTAGTGCCGGCAATGTCAGCCACGGTCAGCGTATAGAGGTAGTCTAATCGTTCTTGGTCGGCAACCGTTTCAGCGAATCGCTGAATCTCGTCAGGATCTGATATATCGCGTTTTTGCGCGATTTGACTCATCAGTAGATGATTTTGAACGAGCCAGGTGACGAGATTGGCATCTGTGTTTGACAGCCCATGTGTTAAGCAAAAACACGTGGCATCGACTGCGCCTAATTCGGAATGATCACCGCCTCTGCCTTTGCCAATGTCATGAAAGAGTGCGGCGATGTAGAGTAGACGAGGGTCGCGTAACCGACGTGCTATCCGGGTCGAGACGGGAAATCGATCTGTATAGTCCGCCCGCATAAAGCGCCGGGTATTCGCAATGACCTCGGTGGTATGGGCGTCTACCGTGTAGGCGTGAAATAAATCAAACTGCATTTGACCAATGATGCGACCAAAGGCGGGCAGATACCGGCCCAATACGCCGTGGCGGGACATTCTCCGCAGCTGCTTGGTCATATTGTGAGGGACGCCCAATATCTCCAAAAATAAGGATCGATTCACTTCGGAAGCGCGAAAGTCCTCATCGATGAGATGTGCGTCACGGCGCAATAGTCGCTGTGTATTCGGCTCGATACGGTCGACCAGCTGATCATTGCCAATCAAAACGAATAGCCGCAAAAGATTGCTGGGGTTTTCAGTGAATACCGCATCATGACGCGCTCGGATGCGATGGTCACTGACCTCAAAATCGAGATCAATGACACGAACTTCCGAGTCGGAGGCTTCGGACAGACGGTGCTCAAAGACTTCTATTAGCAATTCATTGAGCTGGCTGAGCGTTTTCATCCAGCGGTAATACACCTGCATGAACTGCTCCACTGCCAGCTTGTCGCCGTCCACCATATCCCACAGCTCAGCCAATTTTTTTTGATGATCGAACAACAGCCGATCCTCGGCGCGGCCGGTCATGCTATGCAGTGCAAACCTAACTTGACTCAAAAACTCTTTGCCGTCTCTCAATTGATCTAGCTCAGTGCGGCTCAAAAAGTCAGGTTCATCAATGTCTTCCAGCCCTACATCAAAACAACGCAGAGTAATCCATTCGATGACCTGCAGGTCTCTCAAGCCGCCGGGAGAGCGCTTTATGTTAGGTTCCAGCGCATATTCAGTATTGCTATATTTGTCATGGCGGCGCTGCTGTTCACCTAGTTTTCCCCGGATGAACGCATTGGGGGCCCAAATGGTGGCAGGGTCCGTGATGCGTTTCAGGGCCTCTTCGAGTGCGTGATCACCGGCAATCAGTCGAGATTCCATCATTGTGGTGATCACAGTGAGATCTTCTTGGGCCAGCGCGGCGCACTCGTCAAGCGTCCTGACGCTGTGTCCAATTTGCAGGCCAATGTCCCACAAGATGGTGATAAAACCCTCGAGCTTAAGGGTGATCGCTTCAGCGGGAGTTGATCTTGTCAGGACCAGTATGTCGATGTCAGATTGCGGGAACAGTTCCCCGCGCCCATAGCCGCCCACCGCGATTAAGGCGACGTCGGCAGAGTCGCCTACCTGGGCCTCCCATAAGTGGCTGAGGGCGGTATCCACAGCGCCGCTGGCATCTCGCAAAAACGGGGTGATTGATTTGCCGGGGTGAAACGCCGCTGCTAGCGTCGCGCGAACCTCACTTAAGTAATCGCGCACCGCAGCGGTAGACCCTGCCTCGGTGAGGCGGTCAGTACACAGGGACGGCAGCTGATGGTCTTGGCTAGCGTCAGAAAGGTAACTGCTCATCCCGCCTCCGGGTGAATACTTCACAGCCCGTGTCGGTGACCGCTATCGTGTGCTCCCATTGGGCAGACAAGCGGCCGTCGCGAGTGGTCACGGTCCAGCCGTCGCGTGTATTCAATTTCGTATAGCGCTTTCCCGCGTTGATCATCGGCTCGACGGTAAAGGTCATCCCCGATTCCAGTCGAAGACCCGTCCCTGGTTTGCCGTAATGCAAAACTTGTGGCTCCTCATGAAACACCTGGCCGATGCCATGTCCGCAATATTCTCTGACCACAGAATAGTACTTGGACTCGGCATGCTGCTGAATCACATGTCCTAGATCTCCCAATGCTGCGCCCGGTTTAACCAGTGCTAATGCTTGATAAAGGCACTCTTGTGTTGTGCGCATCAGGCGTTCCGCGTGGGGTGCGACATCGCCCACACCGAGCATGATGCTTGTGTCGCCATGCCAGCCATCTTTGATCACTGTGACGTCGATATTGATAATGTCGCCATTGCGTAATTTTTTAGTGTCAGAGGGGATACCGTGGCAAATGACCTCATTGACCGACGTGCAAATCGACTTTGGGAATCCCTTGTAATGCAATGGCGCCGGAATGGCGTGCTGAACATCGACAATATAGTCATGACAGATTTGATCAATGTCACCGGTCGTCATACCGGCGTGCACCTTGGGTGCAATCATTTCCAGCACTTCGGCTGCTAGGCGGCCGGCGACGCGCATGCCGGCGAGCTCGGATTCGGTTTTTGGCTTGACAGCGTTCATCTTAGAGGGGAAAGGTCTGAGTAGGGGCTCGGGTAAATTGTAACCGACTCTTGCCCTTGATGGGGGCCGCTTTCACTGTTGTCAGTCCTGTGGTATAAAGCGCGGCGCTGGGAGATCCTCAGCGATAGCCAGATTGGCAAATAGCACGCCTTTCCTACATTGCGAACCCGGGTGCCGACATGTCGGTTGGAGTCGTAAGAAAGGGCGGAAGAGTAACCCAAACAGAGAGTTTGATTATGACGCAAGTAAGCATGCGTGACTTGCTGCAGGCCGGCGCGCACTTCGGGCACCAGACCCGTTTTTGGAACCCCAAGATGGATCAGTATATCTTTGGGGCCCGCAATAAAATCCACATTATTAACCTTGAGCACACTGTGCCTGCGTTTAATGACGCGTTATCGACGGTACAGCGGCTCGCGGAAAGTAAGAATAAGGTGATGTTCGTCGGCACTAAAAGAGCGGCCGGGAAGATCATCGAGGAGCAGGCCCGTCGCTGTGGCATGCCCTTTGTCAGCCACCGTTGGTTGGGTGGCATGCTCACCAACTACAAGACCATCCGATCTTCAGTCAAGCGGCTACGTGAGCTAGAGGATCAGGAGCGCGATGGCACCTTCGCCAAGCTGACGAAAAAAGAAGCGCTGATGCGGTCTCGCATGAAGGAAAAGTTAGAGCGTTCTATTGGTGGCATTAAAGAGATGACGGGATTGCCAGACGTGCTGTTTGTCGTCGATGTTGATCACGAGCGCATTGCGGTGACGGAAGCCAATAAGCTGGGCATTCCCGTGATCGGTATTGTCGATACCAACAGTAATCCCGACGGCGTCGATTTTGTGATTCCCGGAAATGATGACGCGATCCGCGCTATCAAGCTCTACGTTGCGGCAGTCGCAGATGCTGTCATTGCGGGCAAGGCGCAAGGTGGTGAAGCTGTCTCGGCTGATGAGTTTGTTGAAGTCATTGAAGATGACGCTGCGGCGCCCGAGCAGTCGGCCGAGAGCGCCGAAGCGACAGCAGTACCTGACGTGCCCGCTGCGGCAGCCGATGCACCGGTTGCGGCGCCCGCTGAACCAGCGGCTTCCGATGCGCCTGCTGTAGCAGCTGATGAGCCAGCGGCGCCTGATGCGGAGGCGGAAGCCCCCGCGACTTGAATACCAGTTGAGCAGAGTGCTCGGTGGTAGGAAAGGTGAGGGCCTTATTGTGGCCCTCGTCAACAAACAAATAGCCAATAGGGTATGGATTGAGGTGATGAGATGTCTGCTGCTCAGGTAAAGGAATTACGCGAACGAACCGGATTGGGGTTGTTGGAGTGCAAAAAAGCACTGGCCGAGGCGAGTGGCGATATTGAGGCAGCCATCGAGACGCTGCGTAAATCGAGCGGCATGAAGGCGGCCAAAAAAGCGGGTCGAACTGCGGCCGAGGGGATTGTCGCAATTCAATCGGCGCCAGATGGCAGTCTGGCGGCGATGGTTGAGGTCAACAGCGAGACTGATTTCGTCGCCAGAGACGAGAACTTTCTGAATTTTGTGCAGACCGTGGTCGCTAAGGCTTTTGAGCAGCGTAGCAACGATGTGGCGCTCTTAGCCGGTGGGGATATCGAAGAAGCGCGACAGGCTCTGGTACAAAAAATTGGCGAGAACATCAGTGTCCGTCGCGTCGTCGCACACGAGGCCAGTGCTGGTGTAGTGGGTGGTTATGTTCATGGCAATAACCGCATTGCGGTCGTGGTGTCATTAAAAGGTGGCAGCGCCGAACTTGCCAAGGACGTTGCGATGCATATTGCGGCGGTGAATCCGCAAGTGGTCTCGCCAGATCAAATGGCTGAGGACGTGGTCGCCAAGGAGCGGGAAATTTATGCCGCTCAGGCTCAGGAGTCAGGCAAGCCACCTGAGATTGTTGAGAAGATGATTGACGGGCGAATCCGCAAATTCTTGTCAGAAAATAGCCTGACAGAACAAGCCTTTGTGAAAGATCCAGACACCACCGTGGGTAAATTGGTCTCCGCAGCAGGAGCCGAGATTATCGGGTTCAGTCGCTTTGAGGTCGGTGAGGGGATCGAGGTGGAAAAAGTGGACTTTGCCGCAGAGGTTGCCGCGCAGCTTGGGAATTGAGCGTCCGTTTCACTGATCTCATGGCAGTGCTGTCAGGTTGCTGGCAGAGAGTTGATAAGTATCACCAATGTTTGTGTGAAAAAGCACGGGGTGTTCCGGTAGCATGTCAGTCTTGGGCTTGAGCCTGCGAGGAGAAGCACAAAATGGCTGCGGACAAGCTGTATAAGCGTATTTTGCTTAAATTGAGTGGTGAAGCGCTCACCGGTCAGGAAGCCTATGGTATCGATCCGAAGGTGCTTGACCAGCTAGCGCTCGAGATCGGTCAGTTAGTCGGTATTGGCGTCCAGATTGGGCTGGTGGTGGGCGGCGGTAACTTGTTCCGCGGCGCCGCGCTCAATGCGGCAGGCCTCGATCGTGTGACGGGTGATCACATGGGGATGCTTGCTACCGTCATGAATGCCTTGGCGCTGCGCGATGCGCTGGAAAGATCCAATATTGCCACCCAGGCGATGTCTTCTATCCCAATGAGTGGCGTTGTCGAGCATTATGATCGACGGAAAGCACTGCGCGCGTTATCCAACGGAGACGTGGTGATTTTTGCTGCGGGTACCGGTAACCCTCTTTTTACGACCGACTCCTCCGCCTGCCTGCGTGGCATTGAGGTCAAAGCTGATATTGTCCTGAAAGCCACCAAAGTGGACGGCGTTTATAGCGCTGACCCGGTCTCGGACCCCACGGCTGAAAAGTATGATGTGCTGACCTACGACGAGGTGCTGGATAAGAAGCTGGGAGTGATGGACCTGACGGCGATCTGTTTAGTGAGAGATCATGGGATGCCGGTCAGAGTATTCGATATGGCCCAAAAAGGTGCGCTGCTGAGTATTGTTAGAGGTGGCGATGAAGGGACCCTTATTCAGGGTGAATGAGTCCCGATAGCGGGCGCGGAGCGAGATAGTCAAAATGATCGAAGACATCAAGCAAGATACCGATGACCGTATGGCGAAGGCGCTGGAAGCCCTTTCGCACAACTTTAATAAGATCCGAACAGGACGCGCCCATCCGAGTCTATTGGATAGTATTCGGGTTGAATATTACGGCGCAGAGACACCCCTGAATCAGTTGGCCAATATTAATATCGAGGACGCAAGAACACTGAGTGTGGTGGCTTTTGATAAGTCGATTACCCCAGACATCGAGCGGGCCATTATGAAGTCGGACCTGGGCTTGAACCCATCGACTGCTGGTGAGGTTATGCGGATACCGATGCCAATACTCACAGAAGAAACGAGAAAGGGTTACACCAAGCAATCAAGGGCTGAGGCCGAGTCAGCACGGGTGTCTGTGCGCAATGCCCGGCGGGACGCCCTCGCAATGCTGAAGGAACTGCTGAAGGAAAAGGATATCTCCGAAGACGAGGAGCGTCGAGGACACGACGTCATCCAAAAATTAACGGATGACTATGTCGCTAAAGTGGAATTGGCGCTCAGTCAAAAAGAAACGGATTTGATGGCGATTTAACGATCGCTGAGACAACCATTGAAAGCGTCAGAGATACAGCTTCGATCCACCCCTAGGCACCTTGCGATTATCATGGATGGTAATAATCGATGGGCACGACGTGAGGGGCTGTTTGGCGTGGCGGGACACCGGGCAGGTGCCGAGGTGGTTCGTGATATTGTTTCGGCGTGCGAATCGCGTGACATCCGCTATCTCACCCTCTTTGTCTTCTCGAGTGAAAATTGGGGCCGCCCGCTGCCAGAAGTTAGGGGACTCCTCGCACTCTTATCCCGTTATCTGCGCAGCGAGGTGGCAAAGCTAGTCGCGGATGGTGTTCGGCTGAGGGTGATTGGCCGACGGGACCGTTTTAGCGCCGGGTTACAGAAGCTGATCGCAAAAGCGGAGACACAAACACAGGCGGGCGATCGGGCTGTGCTCACTTTGGCGCTAGATTATGGCGGCCGCTGGGACGTGACCGATGTGGTTCAATCGATTGCTCATGATGTGGCAAGCGGGCAGATTGCCCCAGAGGAGATTAGTGAAGAGATGATCTCGCAGCGACTGAGCACATCAGAGCTCCCTGACCCCGATCTGTGTATCCGCACTGCTGGCGAGGCGCGCATGTCGAATTTTTTGCTGTGGCAATTAGCTTATGCTGAATTTTGGTTTACCGAAGTGCTATGGCCTGATTTCGATGAGACCGTACTCGATCTTGCATTGGCTGCTTACGCGGTAAGAGAGCGCCGTTTCGGCGTTCGCCCTTTGTTGCATCGTTACTGAGTTAACTGGAGGAGCAGGAACATGCTTCGGCAACGCGTGGTGACAGCATTGATCATAATCGGCGGGTTTGTCGCTATCTTAGTGCTGGCACCTTTCCCCGTTCAGGCGCTACTGTTTGCCTTAGTCGCCTTGGCTGGGGCGTGGGAATGGTCATCGCTGGTGAGTTGCCAGTCAGTGCTCGCACGTATCGCCTATGCGGCCGTTGTGCCCTTGCTGAGTCTGGGGTTATGGATGCTGGTGACTGCGGGAGATATCGAAGTCGCCGCTGCTGTGCGGCCGTGGCTGGCAGGTGCAGCCATGCTGTGGTCCGCTATGCTCTTGGCGCTAAAGTCCTATCCAGCGGGAGGTTGGCTGTGGGGCCGAGTGTGGATTCGTGGGCTAATGGGCTGGTTGATACTGACCATGACGTGGGTCTCTGTGGCG
>CAJQKG010000216.1 GCA_905478845.1 uncultured Luminiphilus sp. | reverse complement strand
CGGTGATTACCTCGCCTTCTGGTGGGCAAACCTTGTTAACGCCCGGGTACTATTGCGTCACGGGATTGGCGTGGAGTGGTCGTGGGACGGTGAGTAAAGTGGAGGTATCGACTGATGGTGGCCAAAACTGGCGTGCCGCAAGAATCGATGGACCGATGCTGCCTAAGGCGCTGACACGTTTTAATTTTGATTGGGTCTGGACCGGTGAGGAGGCCTTTCTCCAAAGCCGCGTGACCGACACCACAGGCTACACACAACCGACGCGGAACCAATTGGTAGCCCAACGCGGGACTCGGTCGATTTATCATAACAATGCGATTCAAACATGGCGGGTTGCCGCCGACGGAGCGGTCCACAATGTCCAGCTGGGCTAGCGCTTGGAGGCTCGGCTTTGTGCTGCTAGCGACACTGAGCACTGTCGAGGCGTCCACGCTACCCCCGGGAGTGGAAGGCATTGGTCGGCTGGCATCTGATGCTGAGATCGCCGCGTGGGATATCGATGTTCGTCCTGACTTCCTCGGGTTACCCGCAGGCAGTGGCGACGTGTGGCAGGGTGAGGAGATTTGGCTGGCGCAATGTGCGAGTTGCCACGGTGATTTTGGCGACGCCAATCATATCTTCGCGCCGCTGGTGCTGGGTAACATCACCGAAGAGGACATCGCTCAAGGGCGAGTGGCGGCGTTACAAAATCCAGCGATTACCCGAACCACCCTCATGAAGGTGCCGACCCTGTCGACGCTTTGGGATTATATTTATCGCGCTATGCCATGGAATGCGCCCAAGTCTTTGACGCCCGATGAGGTCTATGCGCTACTCGCCTATATTTTGAATCTGGGTTACGTCGTTGAAGATGACTTTGTCTTGTCTGATGCCAATATCAGACTGGTTCAACAGCGTATGCCCAATCGCAATGGCATGACGCGTGACCATGGGCTTTGGTCGGTGTCGGGCTCGCCTGATGTGCTGGGTCATACTTGTCTATCAGACTGTGTGGTCGACACTGCCGTGACCTCTTCGTTACCCGCGTACGCGATGAATGCTCACGGTAATCTTGCCGAGCAATCGAGGTCTTGGGGCCCGTATCCGGGGCAATGGACCGCAGCGCCGTTGGCGCAAAATGAGGCAGTGTCCGCCGCGACGTTGACCATTCCCACTCAGCAACTCACGACGGCAGGATGCACCGCATGTCATCAGATGACTGGGTTGCTAGTCGGGCCTAGTTTTCACGACATCAGAGGGCGGTATGTCGGGTCGGAGCACGCGGCGTATCTACAAAACCGGATCACTCAGGGCGGCAGCGGTGTCTGGGGAGAACTGCCGATGCCGGCAATGCCGGATGTGGGTGCCGATGCGTTGCAAGATATTATCGCTTGGTTAATCTCTGGCGAGTTAGATAAAAAGGGGAGTGAGGGATGAATAAGACCGAAAAAGGGCGGGTGTCCAGACGGCGCCTACTGAATTGGGTGGCGCTACTGAGCACGGCGGTCGCACTGCCGGCGCGCGCATGGGCAGCAGTCACGCGGCCTGATACTGCATTTGGTGCGACAGCGCTCGATCAAGCGCTGATGGCACTGGGTGAGACCCCAACGCGGCATGAGGGAGTCATCTTTACGACGCCTGATATTGCTGAAAACGGTGCTGTGGTGCCGATTCGCGTTGAGGTAGATCAAACCGTCTTGCCCAACGTGAGCAAAGTTTATGTTTTGGTAGAAATGAATCCCAATCCGCTGGCGGCTGTTTTTGACATTGCCTCGGGGACTGAGGTTTATATTGAGACCCGCGTAAAGGTGGCTCAAACGGGCGATCTTTATGCTGTGGTCGAGTCTGATGGACAATTATTCATGGCATCGAGAGAGACCAAAGTCACTCTGGGTGGTTGCGGCGGCTGAGGAGATCACAATGGCAGGTCGAATAAAAATTCGTGCGCAAAAGAAAGGCGAGATGACAGAGGTCAAAGCATTGATGCGTCACCCCATGGAAACGGGGATGCGCAAAGATCAAGCGGGTGAGTCTATACCTGCACACTTCATTACCGACGTCGCGGTGTTGCATGGTGATCAAACTGTCATGCAGGCGCACTGGGGCGCCGCGGTTTCCGCCAATCCATTTTTAGGCGTGCGCTTTCAAGGCGGTCAAGCAGGTGATGCGGTGCGGGTGGTCTGGACCGACAATCAGGGAGGTACAGGCGAGGGTGAGACGACAATCCGATGACGCTAGGGCGTGGCATCACCAGGTACTGATGATAACGCGCTGGTGCTTGCTGTGGCTGGCCTTCCCCGCATGGGCTGATGAGGGTGTTTTTGATCAGTACCGGGATTTGATGGGCGATGATAATCCCGCTATTTTCGTGATCGATGAGGGAGAAGAGTTCTGGTATCAATCTCAGGGGCCCAGCGGCGCGACCCTCGAAGCGTGTGATCTTGGTTTGGGTGCTGGCGTCACCCGAGGTGCCTATGCACAGTTTCCGCGCTACTTCGCCGATACCGACCGCGTGATGGATATTGAGACGCGATTGATTCACTGCATGGAGACGCTGCAGGGCCGGGATCGCACAGTGACGGCTGCTAAGCCTTACTCTCTGAGAGGCGATTTTGGCACCGAATTGGAAGCATTAGTGACTTGGCTCGCGGCCGAGTCTGAGGGGGTGGTCATCGCGCCTGAACAGGGGCATCTCAAAGAGCGAGCGATGTATGCCTTGGGCGAGGAGATTTTCTTTTATCGAGCGGGGCCCCATGATTTCTCTTGTGCGACTTGCCACGAGCAATCTGATAAGCGAATACGACTGCAACAGTTACCGAATCTCACCGACCATCACGATGCGGCCGATGCTTATGGCAGTTGGCCCGCGTATCGCATGTCACAAGGTTTAGTGAGGACGATGGGTTGGCGGCTCCAAGATTGCTTTCGGCAGCAGCGTTGGCCCGGCCTAACCTTCGGGTCCGAGGTGAGTATTGCTTTGCAAACCTATATGGCGGTGAATGCAGCGGGCGGCATTATGACAGCGCCGGGATTAAAGCGATGAAGACGACGCTGTGGAAAATGACTTTATTGCTGGGGATCGGGATTGCACCGACAGCGGTGTCGGAGGATTTGGCTGCTGTGATACAAGCTTCTTTTTCAGACAGGGGTCAGGCGACACTGCTGAGATTAGAGCAAGATCCCTTGCAACAGCATTGCAGTCAGCCGCGAGATCAGCCAGTGGATGACGAGATCGCGATGGCACTTCGCCAGCAACGATTAGATGCCGTCGTTTTTCCAGCGGACGGAGACTTTCTGGGAGATTGGCAGCGCGGCGCCACCGTTGCTGCCAGCGGTCGCGGCCTTCAGTTTAATGATGATCCCAGTATTGCCAATGGCGGTAACTGTTACGCCTGCCATCAGTTGGCACCCAGTGAGGTGGCATATGGAACGCTGGGACCCTCACTGACCCAATACGGGTTACGGGGTCAATCCGACGCCATGTTGCGTTATACCTGGACTAAGTTGTGGGATACCCATGCCTTTAATTTGTGCTCACATATGCCTCGATTTGGCGCGCAAAAGATCTTGGATGAACAGCAACTCAAGGATGTCATGGCGTTTTTGTTAGACCCAAACTCATCGGTGAATCAACCCACCGAATGACCGAGTAGATCCGATTAAACGGCGCGAGTTTAATCAGATGTTGGCGCTGGCCGCCGCATCAGGGCTCCCTTTGCCTTCGATAGCGCGTGGCGCTATAGAGCGCTCGGAGCCTTACTCCATTCCTACGGTGGGCAATGTCCACCTAATGCACATCACCGATGTCCATGCGCAGTTATTGCCCGTGCATTACCGCGAGCCCGCAGTGAATATTGGTGTTCATGGGGCGCGTAATCGGCCGCCTCACTTGGTGGGAGACGCCTTGCTAGAGCATTTTTCGATTGCACCAGGCTCGCGTGCCGCCCATGCCCTAAGCCACCTAGATTACGTCGCCGCGGCACAGCAGTACGGTCGAGTGGGCGGTTTTTCCCATCTTGCCACGCTGATCAAAAGATTACGGGCAGATCGGCCCGGTGCATTGCTGCTCGACGGGGGTGATCTTTGGCAAGGATCGGCAACGGCACTGTGGACACAGGGGCAGGATATGGTCGACGCCAGTCAATTACTGGGTGTTGATATTATGACAGGGCACTGGGAGTTCACCTTAGGTGCTGAGCGTGTGATGGATATTCTCGATAATCAGCTGAAGGGGCAGATCGATTTTATCGCCCACAATGTGAAGGACATGGACTTCGGGGATCCGGTTTTCGCGAGTCACACGCTGCGAGAGATGAATGGGG
>CAJQKG010000215.1 GCA_905478845.1 uncultured Luminiphilus sp. | reverse complement strand
CAAGTGGGCCGGCAAAATAAGCAGGCATTCGACCAGAGAGAAGGTCAGTGCGAGTAACACAACAATAGGGATCCCCTTCGCAGCATGTGCCCACTCGCCCGGCATGAACATCATTGGTGCAAAAAATACCATGGTACTGATGACCGCAAACAGAACGGGCTTTACCACCTCTCGCACGCCCCACAAGGCGGCGTCACCGCTGCTGAGCCCCCTGCACTGCGCAGTATGGATCGATTCTCCTACGATAATGGCATCGTCCACGACAATACCGAGCACCAGTAAGAAGGCAAAGAGGGAAATCATATTTAGACCCACCCCCGTGTAAGGCAGTAAAAAAAACGTGCCGAGAAAAGCCACTGCGATCCCAATGGAGACCCAGACGGCGACCACTGGCCTCAGAAATAATACGAGCACCAGAAACACCAAGGTCAGTCCGCCCAAGCCGTTCTTCAGGAGTGTCTCAACACGATCCTTAAACGGCACTGCCGCATCTCGCCAAAATGACAATGATGCGCCCTCAGGCAGATCGGGTGTTTGTGCACCCACCCATTCGGTAATGACTCGAGAAGACTGCACGACATCGGGGTTTGTCGTCACGTAGGCATACAAACCATGATCAGGCATGCCATCGAAACGACTGATCGTATCAATATCCTCAAATCCATCTTCAATCGTCGCCACTTCACCGAGATGAATCTGAGTGCCATCTCGCGCGGTAATCAGTGTAATTTTTTCAAAATCTTCTCGGTAATAAGCTTGTCCTCGTGTTTGCACTCGAATGTCACCATCGCCGCCTTTGATAGCGCCCGCCGGTAAATTGAGCGAGGCCGATTGAATCGCGCGCACCACGTCATCGAAAGACAGCTTGTGCCGGCGTAAATCCAGTTCCGAGACATTGATTGACACCTCGTACCGACGCGGGGCCACCAGATCGACTACTGATATCCAAGGCTGCCTCGCCAAATCATCGCGAAGCGACTCTCCGAGTTCTTTCAGCTCCCATTCGTCAAGATCTCCCGCCAACTCGACAATACCTAGCAGGTGGCGGTACACCAGTTCAGTGACCACAGGACGCTCGGCATCGGTGGGGAAGGTCGTGATCGCGTCGACGCGGGTTTTTATGTCGTTGGTCAACCGTTGTGTCGGATAACCCGGGAGCGCTTCAACCACCACCTGACCCATTCCATCTGAGGCAGTCGATCGAATCTCTTTAATGCCATCCAGATCATGAATAGCCTCTTCAATGCGGACACAAATCTGTTCCTCCACTTCCTTGGGACTGGCCCCCAGAAATGGCATGGTGATACTGACCCGGTCGATGACGGGCGTCGGGAAAAACTGCTTATCGAGACCCGGAATGCTGTAAAGCCCGCCCACCACGAGTACCGCCATGAATAGGTTTGCTGCGATGGGGTTGGTAATAAACCAACCTAGCAACCCGGGCTTTTCAGCTACCACTGGCGTTAACGTCCACTGCGAAGCACCTCGGCGACTTCCACTGCGGTGCCTGATGACAACAGACTGCTCTGCTCTAAGACAATGCGCTCTCCGGCGGCAATCCCTCGCACCCAGACCCGCTCTTGCTCTCTGCGCAATAACTCAACCGGCAGTCTTTCCAGACGATCCCCGGTTTCAAGACGCAGCACCGTATTGTCGCCTCGCAGCGCGGTTGCCGGCAGTTCAATGGATTGTTGAATCGGTTTGCCCCGAATCTTCGCCTCCACAAACAGTCCGGGTATCAGGGGCGGGCGGCCCTCAACCCGCTCACTAAACGGATCGTTGACTTCTGCAATGGCAAAGGTTGCGCGGCTATCGCGATCAATGCTCGCCTGCACCCGTGTAATTTGACCCTGCCACTGCCAACTCTCCCCGCCAAAACGAGCCGTCAGCGTGACATCGGGATAGGTATCGATGCTCGTCTCGAATAAGGGCAAGTCCAATAACGCGAGTTGCGACTCACTGATTGGGAGGAGTACCTCGACTCGATCAGTCGCATAAATTTGTGCCAGCACGGCACCAGGTGCCACAAACTGACCGACATCGACCGACTTTTTTTCCAATCGTCCATCGAAGGGCGCCTTCACAGTGGTTCTTGCCAGCGCTAATTGGGCGGCGGCCACATCTGCTCTGGCGGCTTCAAGCGCCGTCTCGGCTGCGTAGAGCTGCGGTTCTCTCAAAAAGAGATCATTGGCGTCGCTCGAACCCAGATCACGCCACTCTCGCTTGGCCTGCAGATTGCGCCCACGCTCCTCGGCGAGGCGCTGCGCGGCTGCCGCTTCCTGAGCGGTTGCTCGCGAGATGGCAAAATCATAGTCCGCTTTTTCT
This sequence comes from uncultured Luminiphilus sp., assembly GCA_905478845.1. GTDB lineage: Bacteria > Pseudomonadota > Gammaproteobacteria > Pseudomonadales > Halieaceae > Luminiphilus. The sequence continues at coordinate 7,375 of CAJQKG010000215.1, read as the reverse complement.
AATTGCAGCAGCGCATCGCCTTGTTTAAAAAACTTTCCCGCTAAAAAAGCGTCGCTCACCGTCTCCACTTTGCCGCTGACTTGTGAAATCAAACTGACACGGGTCACCGGCTCTACTGTGCCTTGTGTCCGCACCCAAATAGCGTGCTCAGCGGGCACGGCGATCATGACGTTGACAAGCGGTCTGCGTGGCTCGAGCTGTTGCGAGGACTCAGTTTCAGGTTTCCCCACAAGCACCCAAAAACAGATCACCAAACCAGTAATCGTAAAGGCCACTGAGCCCACCAAACGACGGCGAGCAAAGCGAGCGGTGCTCGTGCTGTGATCAGTCATCATGCGGCATCCGAACTCAGTATGAGAAATGGGGGCAAATGAGCAGTTTTCAAGCCTTCCTCCACATCGGTCCCCACTGAGCGTGTTAGAAAATAAATGTTGCGACAGATCAATGTTACGACAGATAAGGGCTTGCAGATGTCATCTAGATTACCCATGCCTCTCGAGCCCGCTGCGCATTATTACCCGTTCACACTGAGCCATTAGAGGGCAGATTCTAATTTTAACGATCACACTGCGCCCCGTTGACATCCAACCGGAGGAAAAAGTGATGGCTGAAGCAAAAGTAAAGGCAAAAGCAAAAGGGGCGCCCAAAAAAGCGACCGCTAAAAAGGCAGCGGCGAAAAAGGTAGCTGCTAAGAAAGCGGTGGCCAAAAAGCCCGCCGTCAAGACCAAGGCGAAAGCCAAAGCACAGCCTAAGACCCAGGCCAAAGCGAGCAGCAAAACGCGCGCGCGACCGGCTGCGGTTGATAAGGGGCGTAAAGCGCTATTGGCTGGCCTAGGGGTTTACGGCAAGGCCTATGACCAAGTGCTCGAGCAATTTGCGGGTATGCAGGAGCAAGTCGACGACGCACAAAACCGCCTGAGCGCCAGCCGCAAGCAGGCAGAAGCCATTTATCAGTCACTCGTAGAGCGCGGTAGCGCTGTAGAGAAAGACGCCCTCAGGGCACTGGCAGATCTTGAGCTCGATTCATTGGCCGACCGATCAAAATTGGAAGCCCAAATGAAAAAAGCGAAGTCCCGTTTTAATCAGTTGAAAGCTAAGTTTGGCAAGGCCAACTGAAGCACCACCCGTCCGTTTTTTTGGGGGAGCTACGGCTCCCCTTTTTTATAACGGACCCCGCTCACACAGCGCCCAACTGAATGCCCGAACCAGCGACTCTATAGACAGGGGTTTCAGTCAGAAAAGGCAGCACGGCAACGCCCAACCCGACGGATCCAGCGGGTCAAGCCGCTGAGTCACCCCATCGGTTACACTTTGCCCTATGAAAACGGCTCAACGCATTCTCGACACTGCCGCTGATCTCTTTAATGAGCACGGAGAGCGAAACGTATCCGCGAGTGATGTCGCCTTAGAACTGGATATCAGCCCGGGCAATTTGTATTACCACTTTAAGGGTAAGGACGGGATACTTTCTGCGCTATTTCTCAGCTTTTATCGCGATATCGCGGGGATGCTCGCAACACCCATTGCGGAAGCGGACTTTCTTGAGACGAGCGCGCCGTTAGAACGAAGCTGGCTTTTTTTAACCGTGATTATGGAAGCGATGTACGCACATCGGTTCCTTTACCTCAATATGACTGATTTGATGCAGCGCTATCCGGATATCGACCGGGGTATGCGGCGCCTGATGTCACTCAAAAGACGTGCATCGCGCACACTCGCATCAGAATTATTGGCCCCTATTGGCATCGCGGCACAGCCTCAACGACTGGACCATATTGCTGACAGCATGACGATGACATTGAGCTATTGGCTCAGCTTTGATCAATGGATCACTCCGTCTGAGCACCGTCAACACGTCATTCATCGCGGCGTCTTGCAGATTTTGTCTCATTGCGCTCCTTACCTAGGGGACCGGGAGTCAGATTTTTATCATGAGTGCGAATTAATCAACGCGAGACTGCTCGATCTCGGTTCTGCATGAGTTACTATAGACTGCAGCTACCCTTTCGCTGGTAGATCGCCTCAGTACTGGGCGAAATCCACTTACTGTTCATTATATGGAGTATCAAATATGACCATTTCTGTAGGAGATTGCATCCCTAATTGCACCCTCTCGGTGATGGGGGAAGCAGGCCCCGCACCCGTGACCACCGCCGAGCTGTTTAATGGCAAGAAGGCACTGCTATTCGCGGTACCTGGAGCCTTTACACCGGGCTGCTCGATGACCCACTTACCGGGCTATGTTGCCAACGCAGACACCATTAAGAACCACGGAGTAGACAGTATTATCTGTATGTCAGTGAATGATGCTTTTGTGATGGGCGCGTGGGGCCAGGCTCAGAACGCGGAGCATATTATTATGCTGGCCGACGGTAACGGCGAACTCACTGCCGCACTGGGCCTTGAACTCGATGGTTCCGGTTTTGGGCTGGGCACTCGCAGTCAGCGCTTTGCCATGATTGTAGAAGACGGCACAGTGACGCACCTCAATGTCGAAGAAGGCCCCGGCATCGATGTGAGCTCCGCTGAAACCATGATGGCGCTACTGTAAACAATCGCTCAGAGCGCGTGATACCCAGCGCTCTTTTTAACAACGCGTCATACACAAACAGATGAATCTCAGACCCATTTGAGAAGGGCTGCCAAGACACGTCTTGGTGGCCTGCCCCCATCTTCTGGTTCCGCGCCCACCGCATGGATAACGCTATGGCAAGAGCAGCGCCATGAGACCAGCAATGACGATCGCCCCGAACAGATTCAGCATTAGTCCCTCGCGCACCATGCGCTGGATCGGCAGCTCTCCACTGCCAAACACGACCGCGTTAGGTGCCGTAGCGACCGGCAGCATGAAGGCGCAGCTTGCGCTCATCGCCGCGGGAACCATGAGCCATAAGGGATCCATCTCCACTGCCAGCGCAACCGCCGCTAACACGGGCATGAGTAGCGCCGTCGTCGCAGTATTAGACGTCGCCTCGGTCAAAAAGGTCACCACTAACGCCAATAGCAGCATCATCAAGAAAACCGGTAATGCGGCGACCAAGGTCAACGCCTCTCCTACTTGCGCACTGAGTCCCGACGCAACAAACCCCCGTGCCAAACAAATGCCCCCGGCAAATAACAGCAAGACCCCCCACGGGATTTGATTCGCTTGCTGCCAGTCAATGAGTGGCTCTCCCGCCTTATCACGGACGACAAATAGGGCAATAACCGCCAGCAGGGCCACTGAGGCATCGTTGGTAAAAGGCAGGCCTAGCCATGCTTGCCAACCGCCAAAGGGCTCAGCGCGAGTAATCCACGCGAGTGCCGTGAGCGCGAAAATCGTCATCACGCGTCGCTCAGCACTGCGCCAAGGCCCAACTGAGGGCAGCGTAATCCCCAGCTCTGTCGGCAGATTTCGCGTCACCCACCACCACGCGGCCGGTAACAACAAGGCAATGACCGGCATCCCCCACGACATCCACTGACCAAAACTAATCGTTTGACCGGTAGTTTGCTCGAACACTTGCACGAAGATGAGATTAGGCGGGGTACCAATGGGCGTGCCCAAACCGCCAATACTGCAAGACCAGGCAAGCCCGAGTAGTAATGGCACCGCCAGGCGCTCGCGATCATCGCAAGAGGCCAGTACGGCCATCGCAACGGGCATCAGCATGAGTGCCGATGCCGTATTGGAGATCCACATACTGAGCCCCGCACCCGCCAACATAAAGCCCATCACCAACTGCCTAGGCCGATGTCCGCCCACGAGCCTTACCACTGAAAGGGCGACCCGATGGTGCGCCCCCGAGCTCTCCATGCCACGGGAGAGCAGAAACCCCCCTAACAATAAGATAATCAGCGGCGAACCCACGGAGCCGGCCACCTGTTCTACCGTCAAGATCCCCGCCATCGGTAATACCGATAACGGTAGCAGTGAGGTCACGGGTATCGGAATAGGCTCAAAGATCCACCACACCATGCAAAGCCATGCCACGACGGCTGTCACAACAATCGCATGACTTTGCCCCACTGCCATCAGGATCGCGGCGAGACAGGCCGCTGTGATCGCCCCCGGCCAAACGGTCTGGCGTGGATCTAAGTAGGTCATAATCTTCATCTGCTGTATGCTCCCCCACCCGCGTCATTGTGTACACTCCCCCGCATGGCATTAGGCAACACGACACAGCTGATCGATGGCTTCGATCGCACGATTTCATACCTGAGGTTATCGGTCACTGATCGTTGCGATTTTCGATGTCAGTACTGTATGGCAGAGACCATGCAGTTTCTCCCCCGTGCCGAGGTATTGTCTATAGAAGAACTGCTGCGGACCGCAAAACTCTTCACTGAGTTGGGGGTCAAAAAGATTCGCATCACCGGTGGTGAACCTCTCATTCGTCGAGGCGTCGATGCCCTATTTCAAGGGATTGGCCAGCTCCCAGGCTTAGAAACCCTAGCACTCACGACCAATGCCAGTCACTTGACTGAGTCTGCTCCGAGACTGCGACAAGCCGGCGTGAACTCGATCAACATTAGCCTAGACAGCCTGCGTCCAGAACGATTCCGCGATATCACTCGGATCGGCAAGCTAGAAACCGTGCTGAGGGGTATCGACGCCGCTGTGCAAGCTGGCTTTGAAAAAATCAGACTGAACGCCGTCATTTTAGAGGGGCTGAATCGCGATGAAGTCTTGCCGCTGACGCGGTTTGCCCTCGACAAGCAGATTGGCATCGCTTTTATTGAGGAAATGCCACTAGGGCAAGTGAACTTGGGAAGCAAGGTGCTGAGTTACGTTTCCTCCGACGAGCTGATCGACGAATTGAGTACCCACTACGCGCTGGAACCAGTGAGTAATAGTCAAACCGCCGGCCCGTCGCGCAATTTTTTAATCGCGGGCACGCAAACTCAGGTCGGCTTTATTTCGCCGCATAGCAACAACTTTTGTGGATCCTGTAACCGCCTGAGAATCAGCGCTGAAGGCCGCCTACTGATGTGCCTCGGCAATGAAGAATCGATTGACCTTCGGCAACTGATGCGCGCTGGCGACAGCGATCAGAGCATCAAGACCGCTATTATTGAGAGTCTGTCACTGAAACCAGAGCGACATGTTTTCGACCGTCCAGATGAACCGCAAATTATGCGCTTCATGAATGCGACCGGCGGTTAATATCACCCATCGAGAGAGAGCCCGTGTCTACTAATCACTACCCTTCATTAAATCAGATTGAAGCCATTCAAAGTGCGTTCGAGGAGGCCGGCTATATTTGTACGACCCGCATCGCTACGGTGATCCGGCTTGCGGCAGCATTGGAAAAGCCGGTACTGATTGAGGGACCGCCCGGGGTGGGTAAAACGGAGCTCGCCAAGACCTGCGCGACTGTTGTCGATCGCCCGTTGGTAAGATTGCAATGTTATGAAGGGCTGGACGAGAGCAAGGCCCTGTATGAATGGAAATACGGCAAACAACTTCTCTATACGCAGTTGCTGAAGGAACAGTTAGGCGATGTCCTCGATGGTGCTAAGGGGCTCGACGAGTCCATGGCACGGTTACATGAGTTTGGCGATGTATTTTATTCGGAGGCTTTTCTCGAATCACGCCCGCTGCTCAAAGCTATGGAGGCAGATCAAGGCGGTGTCTTACTCATCGATGAAATCGACAAAGCGGATTTTGAGTTTGAATCACTGCTCTTAGAGGTGCTATCAGACTATCAAGTATCGATCCCCGAGCTGGGCACCATTCGGGCACGCTCCAAACCATTAGTATTTCTCACCAGCAACGATACGCGGGATCTCTCCGATGCGCTGAAACGTCGGTGTCTGCACCTTCACATCCCCTTTCCCTCTATTGAATTGGAGGCAAAGATCGTCGCCAGTCGCGTACCTGATTTAGCGCAGTCGATGACGAAAAAGCTGGTCCAATTTGTCCACGCCGTTCGATCATTGGATCTCAAAAAGGCACCCGCTATTTCGGAGACGGTCGACTGGGCTAAAAGCCTGCTGCTCCTGCACGCAAAAGACCTCGATAGCGCCCTTGTTCAGGACACGCTCAACGTATTACTGAAGTATGAGGACGACATCCAGACAGCCCAGGGACAACTCTCAAAACTCATGGTCGCTGCAGCAGAGTCATAGTAACAATGGGGCGGCAGAGACAAGATGACACCGCCGCCGGCGCCAGACACGCCGCCGTCAGTAGCGATCAACTACTTGCGTTCATGCAGTATTTAAGAGGACAAAAGATCGCGGTGTCGCCGGCCGATACCCTAGATGCGGTCGCCGTCGCCGAATTATTAGGCTACGACAATCGATCGCTACTGCGCGATGGTCTGGCCTCGACACTGGCTAAATCTCAGCACGAACTCACCGTGTTTGAGACCGCATTCGACCAGTATTTTCAACCCACACTGCGAAGACCGGGCGGGTCTAGCGCTGCTAATGACGATGACGCCAACGCGATGACGCCTCCTGACCCGGACAGTGCCGTGCCAGCCTCCGCACCCGAACAGCGCAATGAGGATCCACTGGATGGTTTGCGTGGCAACAGTTTGTTTGATGCCCTAGAAAATCGAGACGACAGTGCCCTGTCTGTTGCGATTGAGACGGCAGCGGCAGATGCCAAAGTCGATGATATTTCGTTATTTACGCAGCGTGGGCAGTATGTTCGAAAAATCCTGGATGCCCTGGGCGATGAAGCGCTGAGAGACGCCGCTATCGAGTTTGAACAAAGCGAGCCCGCTGCCTTCGAAGCCGTGCAGGCATTGAGGGAGCAGTTGCGCGAACGCGTGAGAGACCGTGTCGAGCGCGCCTATCTCATTCACGCGAAAGCCGACACAGAAGATCTTCTCGATGAGTCGCTCTCGAAGATAAAGCTGGGCAATGTGGATCACAGTCAGATGGCGCGGCTTAAGCGCTTGATGGATCGTATGGCACGGAAACTGGCTGCACGACATGGCAGACGCCGTCGACGCTACCGCCGAGGAAAATTGAACGTGGGAGAAACCGTGCGGCGTGCGATTCCCACCGACGGCGTACCCTTCGCGCCCCGTTGGCGTAAATCTGAGCGAAAACGTCCACAAATTATGGCCATTTGTGACGTGAGTGGCTCGGTCGCCGCTTACGCTAAGTTTTTACTGATGTTTCTCTATGCCTTACAGGATGTGTTGCCGAGAACACGCACCTTCGCGTTCTCAGCTGCGCTGGGAGAAGTCAGTGATCTGTTCGCTGATTTGCCCGTGGCCGAGGCGATTGAACGGGTCAATCTCAAATATGGGGGCGCCACAGACTACGGGCGGGCATTGCACGAGTTTTCAGAGTCCGCACTAGCCGAAGTCAATAACGCCACTACCATCATCATCCTTGGCGACGCACGCAATAATCAAGCAGACCCCCGACTCGA
>CAJQKG010000214.1 GCA_905478845.1 uncultured Luminiphilus sp. | reverse complement strand
GTGGCCTTTGGTGCGGCCTCCTTCGCTGCTGTCTGCTTCGCTGCTGTCTGCTTCGGTATTGGGTTTGTCGCAGCCGGGGTTGCGGGGTGAAGTTGATCGAGATCGAGTCGCTCAGTCGTGATGTCGAGTTTGATCTCTGGACTCTCAAGCCGCGACCACACCAGCTGGCCGCTCACATCACCCCCTGGGAGGGTCGTCTCAATGGCCAAAGTGGCCTTGGCGGGGGTCATCGTGAAGTCGCCACTGAGTGTATTCATAACGGGCTCTGTGAGCGCGCCGATCACCGTTGTGTTCAATTGATCAAGCTGGAGCTTACTCAAATCAGAGGTGACGCGGATGCTGCCGTCGAGGGTGATGTCTAATGGGACAGCGCTGCCGTCACCGAACACCGTCATTGCGCCATTGAGACCCATGGGCTCATCTCGGGTATTCACGTCGCTGAGAGAAAGTGTTTCCACCACGATGTGGTTGATGAGATCCCCCTCCCAAGAGCGCATCTTCACGGTGACATCGTCTATCCGGATGGCCTCGGCGAGTATGGCGATGCCGGAGACAGGGCCGCCCTCGTCCAACTGGCGCTGACGTTCCTGCGCTTTGGCGCGTCGAATGAATTTGCCTCGTTGTTCCCACTCTCGATCACTCATGCTCGGCACGGGTTCGGGTGCGGCAGGGAGTGCCTGGGGTTCGGTGATGTCTGCCGTGACACCGGCAATGACAATCGTGCCGACATCGACATTGCCACCCAGCAGCGGCAATAAAGAGAGACCTACCTCTAGTTCATTCAGCGACGCGGTTATCGTGACGTCATACTCCGTTTGCGCCGGAAGATCGAGTTCGACGCCCTCGAGTCGCAATCCAAAACGTGGAAAAAAACTGATATCAGTCTCCCCGTTGATCACCAGCTCACCACCCGTATTGGCGCGCACTTGCTCTGCCGCCATCTCAGTGAGCGCTTGCTCGTCGATAAAGACGGGCAGCAGCACCATGGCCAATACAACCAGTGCGAGTAGTGCTCCGAGAATCCAAAGAATGATCAGCATTGTGTTCTCTCTTTTTGGTTTTTAATGGGGGCCAGCATAGCAAAGGATTCAGCGGGAGGAAGCGCTCTTCGCGCGGCTGATGCGCCGTTCGATATGACGATTAAGAATACGCCCCCGCTCGCGCTTGACGCCCTCGGTCGATTTGAAGCGCCACAACTGCTCTTTGGCATACTGATAAGAGGTCTTGAGATCGACAATGGGGTCAGGGTAGTCGATCGGGTGCATCTGGCGCTCAAGCGGTGATCGAAGCCACGGTTGATGCAGAAGCGGGATGGGGAGGTCAGCCAGCTCTGGCAGCCACCGTAAGATAAAAGCCCCTTCTGGGTCGTGATCCAGTGATTGTTTTACTGGGTTATAAATCCGGATGGTATTGATGCCGGTGACCCCCGCCTGCATCTGCATCTGTGGGTAATGAATACCTGGCTCAAAATCAAGAAAGAGCGAGCCTAACCAAGCGGCGCCAGTGCGCCAGTCTTGCCACAGATGATGGGTGAGAAAAGACACCAGCATGGCCCGTGATCTGAAATTGATGTAACCCGTTTGCAGCAAGCATCGCATGGACGCGTCAATGAGGGGGTAGCCGGTGCGGCCTTCTCGCCAGGCATCGAGGCGCTCTGGATCACCGCGTCTCGGAAAATCCAGATATCCCCGGTTTAAGTCCTCAGATTCCATCCGGCATTCCATTTCGAACTTTTGAATAAAATGGCAGTGCCAGTGCAGCCGAGACTCAAAGGCGCTCAGCGCCCGTCCCCATTCGCCGTCGCTTTGCCGGTGTTTCAGTGCATGGTATGCCTGACGTAGGCTGAGATTGCCCCACGCCAAATGAGGCGACAGTCGAGAGCAATGCTGTCGAGCGGCCTCAGGTTTAGAAATGCTCACTTGATAACGCTTGGCGCGGGTGTCGAGAAAGCTCCTTAACACGGAGGATGCCGCTTGGGTGCCACCGCGCTGGAAGTCGGGTTGGCGTGCTTCCCAGCGCGCCAGTCGGCGTGTTTGTGCCCCCCATAACGGCTCCGGTAGGGGCTGATGCAGCGCTGTGAGGCGACCCAGGTTGGCGGCAATAAGCGGTTGCTCCATCACCTGATGCCACGCACGATTCCATCCTTGACGATCAGCGCGACCACGCTGCACGCCATTGCTCTGGAATTCTTGCCAGCGGATCCCCTCGCTAGCGCAAAAGCGCATGATGCGCCGATCCCGCTCAAAAGTGAGGCCCAGTCCCGTCTCTGCATGGCTAAATAGCTGTTTAATGGGCAGGTGCTTATGGAGGGTTTTCAGCAGTGTTTCTGCCTCCCCTTCGAGCACCTGAATGGCGGTGCCGTATGGCCGCAGTTGCATATTGAGTTCATTGAGCGATTGAGCGATGAAATGCCAATGACGGCCTCGGTAATGAGCGTCGTGGATGAGCATCGGTTCAATGATATAGAGCAGCAGCAGTGGCTCTCCTTGGTTAATAGCCGCGGCGAGAGGCCCATGATCGATGAGTCGAAGATCGCGCTTGAACCAGACAATATTCATGAGGTGCCAGGCTTTCGCGACAACAGGACGTTCACGACGGGCTGACCTGTCATCACGTTTTGTAAGTGGACCCGGCCGCGATAGATCGCGCTGTAGATAAGACGATAGGCATCGCGGTCGAAGGCGGGCGTCTGGTTCGTGGATAAAGCGTTTCGTGCTGCGGATACCGTGTCAAAGCAGCCATACCAAGCCCACTGATCGATCAGGTGAAATTGCTGCTCGGGCTGTTGTTCAATCGGTTTGATCGTATGCTCTGCCAATAATAGAGGACCGTCGAATGGCCATGCGGCAATCCGTTGCCGTGCGAGTTGATCCAGCAAACGCGCATTGTGCTGCGACTTGGATTCCTCACCGGCACAGGCGCCATCGCATCGCCCTAGTTGATGCTGAAAGCAAGGGCCATGGCCTCGGTCTAGTCCCATCACACGAAGACAGAGGGCATGATCTCTGGCAAGGTTTTGCAGTGAGCTGATGACTTGGCCTTTGTTGGCATAGAGTCCAAATGTTTCGATTTTCCGAGTGGCCACGGGGAGAAAGTCGATGGCAGTGGGCTGTAAAAATCCTTCAGAGGAGGGCGTCAGCGTCATCGTCCACAAACGACGCAGCCGCCTTTGCCGACGGTTGTATAAGGGAACCTCCCGTTTGATGGCCTCATTTTCGATTAACAAGGCACCGACTTCCCCAGCGGTCATCTGACAATCCACCCGGCGGACTTGTGACATCAGTCGCTGATGGCGGCCGGGTTTTCGACCTTCATTAATATGCTGAGTGACCCGACTGTGGATATCGACACTTTTGCCGATGTATAAGAGCCCGCCTTGCGCGTCGAAAAAGCGATAGACACCACTACACCGTGGCAGCGTCTCTGCGGGCGCGCCTGCTCGGGTAATGGTGAAAGGCTGAGACACTAAGGCCATGGTGTCGTTGTCATACTGTATTGGACACACTGTGTCTGATTTGTCCTCATTGCGTACGTGGGTGAACGGCTGGCCGCATTGTTTAGCAATACCTGTTTAGGAGCGGTGGCCGCTCGGAGTGGGCGCTGAGCAAACCGAACGAGCGGCTGCCTCGTAGGTCCATAACGAGTGGCTGCCTCGTAGGTCCATTAGGAGGGACAGTGTAATGAAAATAGCCTTAAGCGAGCTCGGCACCGCCGAGCTCACTGATGTGGTCATCGAATCAGTCGATTTGAGCCTTTATATCGCACACGCGCGGCTCGGTGAAGAAGAGCGGCTGATTGCCGACCGTAATGGGAAGGTGCTGAAGACCCGTAACCTCTTAGAGATGCAGCGAACCATTCGTAAAGCGGTCACGTGTGAGCTCTTCCTGCGGCAACGCAGCGCCTACGACGAGATGGTGGGACACAGCTATCAGGCGGCTGATAATGTGATGGAATTGCCACTGGGGCGAGAGCCGCTCCCGGAGTGGTTAAATTAACCTGCTGGTTTTATGCCTCGGTGTCCAAGTCACCGTCGGCTAGCTTGTGCCCCCAATCGCGTTTGGCTTTGAGATATTGCAAGTTGTGACTGTCCACGCCGACAACGTGCTTCACTTGCTCAATCCCTGGTACGCCCAGCGCGGCCAGATCATCCAATTTTTTAGGATTGTTGGTCAGTAGCCGTATGCGGCGACCTTGGCCAAAATGTTTCAGTAAGATGGCCGCATCCGAGAAATCTCGGCAGTCCTCGGGCAAACCTAAAGACTGATTGGCCTGATAGGTATCTTCACCGGCATCTTGCAGTAGATACGTCGCTGCTTTCGCCCACAGTCCGATCCCTCGGCCTTCGTGGCCCGCCATGTAAATCAAATAACCGCCGTGAGGGTCCTCCGCAATGCGATCAATCGCTGCTTCTAATTGTGGTCCGCATTCACATCTTCGAGAGCCAAAAATATCGCCTGTCAGGCAATTGGAGTGCACCCTGACTAAGGGGTTATCGCTCTCTTCCGGCTTGCCGATGACCAATATGCTGTTCACTGCCATGCTGGAGGCCAAATGGGAAAACAGGTGTTGGCCGCCTTGTTCCCGCAGGGTACTGGCCAGATGCTCAACCTCACTCAGCTCGGTGCTTCTGACACAGGCATACCATCTGACCGTTGGATGCTGAGTGCCTCGAGCGAGCGGCATAGGGATGGGGCCTAGGAGGTTGAGGTGTTGTCCGGGACTCGCCGCGCCATCTGTGTCGACCGGCTCACCGTCGTGATTGATACGGCGTAACTTACCGTCACGAATCAGACGCTCACGAATCTCCGGATTGATATAAGTAAACATGTCGGTTCCTACGTTCGCCTCTGGGTATGTCAGCGCCTCAGTCAACGCACAGTATAAATCGCTTCCGTGTCACTAGCGCGGTTGATCGCTGAAAGCAGATCAACTTTCTCAATGCGTCCGGCGTTGGCTCGTGTGAGTGAGGCGCTATGTGCTTTCGCACGATGGGGTCCGGCAGGAGAGCATTCCCCCGCTAGACCACACGTTGAGTCAGCCCTCAGTGGGCGGTGCGCATTAGGGGGCAGGTGCTGCAATACCAGCGGGCGGAAAACCCCCCAGCACTCGGTCGGCCGCACTGTCGAGGGCTGCCTGATCACGGATGGTTTCTTC